>JALQUY010000319.1 GCA_023260615.1 Schleiferiaceae bacterium | reverse complement strand
ATCAAGTCCAAAACCGCGTCAAGCATGCGCTGGACACCTTTGTTCTTGAACGCAGTGCCGCACAACATGGGCTGGATTTCGCAAGCGAGCGTACGCAGGCGCAAGCCTTCTGTGATTTCTGCCTCGGTCAAGTCACCCGTTTCCAGGTACTTGTTCATCAACTCTTCTGTCGCTTCAGCGGCTGCCTCAACCATGTTCTCACGCCACTTGGCAGCTTCTGCAACCAATTCGGCGGGTACGTCAACGTAGTCAAACTTCATGCCTTGAGACGCTTCGTCCCAAATGATGGCTTTATTTTTGGCCAGATCGACCACGCCTTTGAAGTTTTCTTCAGCGCCGATTGGGATCACGATTGGCACGGGATTAGCCTTCAAACGCAAGCGCATTTGATCAACCACCTTGAAGAAGTTGGCACCGGTACGGTCCATCTTGTTCACGAAGGCCAAACGGGGCACGCCGTACTTGTTGGCTTGGCGCCAGACGGTCTCAGACTGAGGCTGAACACCACCCACCGCGCAATAGACCATACATGCGCCGTCCAAAACGCGCATTGAGCGCTCAACTTCAATCGTGAA
>JALQUY010000318.1 GCA_023260615.1 Schleiferiaceae bacterium | reverse complement strand
AAGGACGTTTACCCCAATACCGATAGCCGCAGCCATAGGTTCATGAATGAGGTATACTTCCTTGGCGTTGGCGCGCTCTGCGCTATCACGTACGGCACGTTTCTCAACCTCGGTAATGCCCGAAGGAATACAAATTACCATGCGCAAGCTTGGCGGGAACAAACGCTTCTTGAAAGAAGGGATGCTCTTGATTAGCTCGCGAATCATGTGTTCTGAGGCCTCGAAATCTGCAATCACACCGTCTTTCAATGGACGAATGGTCTTGATGTTTTCGTGTGTTTTACCATGCATCTGACGAGCCTCTTGCCCGACAGCAATAACTTGACCGGTTCTGCGGTCTTGTGCGACAATAGAAGGAGAGTCCACTACTACCTTATCTTGGTAGGTGATCAGCGTATTGGCCGTACCAAGGTCAATAGCGATATCCTCTGTCATGAAATTAAACCAACCCATAGGAGAACAAGGTAAGAAAAATTAGTGTTTGAAATGACGAATTCCGGTGGTTACCATCGTCATGCCGTGGGCATCACAGTAGTCGATGCTTTCCTTGTCTCGAATAGACCCTCCGGGTTGAATC
>JALQUY010000317.1 GCA_023260615.1 Schleiferiaceae bacterium | reverse complement strand
ATATTATCTAAGTCTGTACCGAAATTATACAACATTCTTTGCTTACTTGTCAACCACTTTTTGTGTGTTTCTAGTAAGCCAGCATCAAATATGCCGCCCCACTTGTCGCCGCTGACAAAGTTAGCAACAAGAATGTCGATGATTTCAGATCGCTTAAAGTCTCTTGCCATTTTACGAATTGATGTTAAGTCTTTTCGCTTTAGGAAAGTTTCTTTTTTAGCACGAACAGCACCTTTAGTTTGAGTGATGTCGTAATTCTTGGTAGTAAAGTGTAGCTTAAGAGCTAGATACACTTTATATACTTCAAACGGTTCCATATTAAAAAGGTAATTTATTTGATTTCACCTTGAGAAGATTTAGTTCTTGCGCTTCTGCTTCTAGTTTTTGCTTGAGACTAGAGCTTAATAGTTTGTTTACGCTTTCAATCTCAATGTCATTAGAGATACAATATTCTAACAAAATGTCCATACAACTAGATTTAGTATGCACTGCTCGTCTTTCAATATGCTGAGAGAATTCTGCTGGCGTATTAAACTTTTTTGTTATGATATAAACATCTGTAGGTTTATCTGAGTTT
>JALQUY010000316.1 GCA_023260615.1 Schleiferiaceae bacterium | reverse complement strand
CCTTGGTACCAAGGCATCTGGGTGCTGGGCTCGACCACGTTGTCGCCCAGCAAGGCGGAGATGGGCAAGAAGTCCACATGCTGCAGGTGGGCGCGCTCCTTGACCTGCGCAAAGTCGCGGACGATTTGGTCGTAGGCGGCCTGGTCAAAGTCCACCAAATCCATCTTGTTGATGCACACGATGACATGGGGAATGCCTAAAAGACCGGCGATAAAGCTGTGGCGACGCGTTTGTTCAACCACGCCGTTGCGGGCGTCGACCAAAATCAGCGCCGCGTCCGCCGTGGAGGCTCCTGTCACCATGTTGCGGGTGTACTGGATATGGCCCGGGGTGTCGGCAATGATGAATTTGCGCGAGGGCGTGGCGAAGTAGCGGTAGGCCACGTCGATCGTGATGCCCTGCTCGCGCTCGTCCTTCAAGCCGTCGGTCAAGAGGCTAAAATCGATGCGCTCCAAGCCCTTGCGCTGCGAGGTTTTTTCGACGGCTTCCATTTGGTCGATAAAGACACTTTTGGAGTCAAAAAGCAAGCGGCCAATGAGGGTAGATTTTCCGTCGTCGACGGAGCCAGCCGTGGTAAA
>JALQUY010000315.1 GCA_023260615.1 Schleiferiaceae bacterium | reverse complement strand
CAGCGCCCGCTGCTAGTGCGAGAACGAAGAGGAGCTGTCCAATCATTCCGTTTTGGTGTCCTTGTTTTTCCCTCCAAAAATGGAGATTTCCACATAGCGGCCTGGGTGTGCTTTGATATCTTCCAAGAGCTTGTCCAAGGAAAGGACAGCATGGTTGACTTCGTTGTACAGGGAGTCATTGGCCACGAGCTTGCCTAATGTGCCTTCGCCGGCTTCAATATTGGAGGTAATGGCGTCTAAACGCTTGGCCGTTTTGCTCAGGCTGCGCATAGCTTCACCTGCATTCGCACGCGCCAACGTGTCCGAAATATTGGCCAAATTGTTGAAGACGCGGTCCAATTCGTCGCGGTTCTCGTTGAGCATGTCGGTCAGGCGCTCTAGGTTTTGCGTGGCAGAACCAAGCGCTTCCCGGTTTTCCGACATGTACAAGCTGATCTCGTCCGTGATCGTGCCTAGGTTGCTGATGGAGCGGTTTACGTTGTCAAAAGAGGTTCGGAACTCCTCCTGCATCTCACCGCCCAAGAAGCCCGTCAAGATATTGACGGTGGAATCCAAGCTGGCAAGTAGTTTTTCAGCCTT
>JALQUY010000314.1 GCA_023260615.1 Schleiferiaceae bacterium | reverse complement strand
GATCATGATGAAATAAACGCCTTTGGTGCGCAAACACACCAAGCCAGTTAGAAAAGCAAAAACGGCACTGATGCCCATCGCCAACGCCAAGTGCACGAAGCCTGAATGTGTGGCCAATCCCAGTGACTCCAGGCCGCCATACAACGCATGGTAGCCCGGGATGCCCACCGCGTAGGCGCCAATACCGACATACGCGGCATGCCCAAAAGACACCAAGCCACCGTAGCCCAACACCAAATTGAGCGCGACCGCAGCGGTCGCGAGAATGGTTAAGCGCGTGGCGAGGTCCAAGTAAAAGGGATTACCAGAAACGTACAACAGCGGCGGCACAACCGCCAGCAGCAGCAACACTGCAAATGTTAATTTGGGGTAGGAGTTCTGACCCATTAGCGGACCTTAGGCGGAAATAAGCCCGCGGGTTTGAAGGCCAGCACGACGGCCATGATGATGTAAATCAACATCGCAGACACCGCTGGCGCAGAGTTCTCAGCAGCTTCGAGCGACATAAACAACGCAAAAAACCCATCGAGAAATGCGCGTCCAAGCGTGTCAATCATGCCGATCAGCATCGCTGCAATGAA
>JALQUY010000313.1 GCA_023260615.1 Schleiferiaceae bacterium | reverse complement strand
CTAAGTCTGTATTGAAATTATATAACATTCTTTGTTGTGTTGTCAACCACTTTTTGTAATTTGCTGTAAATTGACTGTCGAATATATTAGCACACTCATCTACAATAAAGTTAGAAACTAATAGTTCGATTACTTCGGATCTTTTATAATCACGTGCTAATTTTCTAATTGAAGTTAGATCCTTTCTTCTCAAGAAAGACTCATAGTTTGCTTTCACAGCGCCTTTAGTTTTTGTAATATCATAACCAGGTGTTGTGAAGTGCAATTTTAAAGCTAAATATAATCTATAAACTTCAAACGGTTTCATATTAAAAAGGGAGTTTATTTGATTTCACCTTGAGTAAATTTAAATCTTGTGCTTCTGCTTCTAATTTTTGTTTTAGACTAGAACTCAAAAGTTTGTTCACGCTTTCAATTTCAATGTCGTTTGTAATACAGTATTCTATCAGAATGTCTATGCAAGACGACTTGGTATGCACTGCTCTTCTTTCAATGTGCTGTGAAAATTCTGACGGCGTATTAAACTTTTTTGTTATGATGAAAACATCTGTAAGTTTGTCTGTGTTAGCCATAAATTCGTT
>JALQUY010000312.1 GCA_023260615.1 Schleiferiaceae bacterium | reverse complement strand
GGCGACCGCTGGCCCGCTCTAGGCCTTCTCTTCATGCGCAAGCCCCTCCAAAAAATGGCCTGGACCGCCGATGTACTTTTTGCCAGCACGGACACCGAGGCGGCGCGCATTCGTAAAGCGACCGGTTTAGGCGCAAGCGTGCGAACCGTCGCCTTGGGCCGCGATCACCTGGCCGTGGCACCCGCGGCGCCGAAGCGCCGAGGCTGGGTGGTTTTAGGCCGCGTGGAGGGCCTCAAAAATCAAGTAGCCGCCGTTGAAGCCTGGATCTTACTCAAAGGGCGGGGCTTTGATGCGCCGCTGACCTTGTTTGGGGACGCCGCACCCAACCACGGCCGCTATGTAAAAAAGCTCCAAGCCGCCCTGAAACGCGCGCAAGCCCTGGGCGTAGACGTCGAATGGAATCCGGCCCTCAAACCTTCCGAGGTGCCTCAAGTTCTCGCCACTAGCACCGGGGTGTTGGTCCCTTCCCTCTTTGAAACCTTTGGTCTGACCGCCTTGGAAGGCCTCCATGCCGGCTGCGAAGTTGTCCTCTCTTCCGCGGCCGAATCAGCCAGTCTTTTGGCCCCTTATGTCCGAACGGCT
>JALQUY010000311.1 GCA_023260615.1 Schleiferiaceae bacterium | reverse complement strand
CCAAGGGCCATCAATAAAGTCTATGTCTGTTAAGGTAAATGATGAAGCTGTGGTGCGTGTCAGTTTAGCTGGCTCATGGTCTTTGTGAGCAAGAAACAATACATCAGCAGACTGTGCATGATTAATCTCAAACACTTGTGCTGTCGTATATGTTGTTGTTACCTCAACAATCTTGCCTGACTTTCCGCCGGACGAATACGCAGTAAACGCTGACCCGTCTATTCCTGACAATTCAAATGTGTTTGTGGTCTTGTTGGCAACAGTAAACTCTCTGTTGTTTAACTCAGTCATGCCGGTTACTTCGGTAATGAAAACCCTATCACCATTAGAATAGCCGTGACTGCCAGCAGTAACGACAACGGGATTTGCTGCCGTTGCCCCCGTAATCGTTTTCTGTGATTCGGTGAGTATTCCCCCGTCTTTGAAGAAGCGGATATAATTATTGCCAAACTCAAGGACATAAGCCTGTTCATCACTATATTCAAAGTTAACCAGCCTGACCTGACCGCCATCCTTCGATGTCCCAGCGTAGTAACTACCAGGTCTTCTAGTTGTCCCCCCTTGAGGGAACACCAACATATTCTGCAT
>JALQUY010000310.1 GCA_023260615.1 Schleiferiaceae bacterium | reverse complement strand
AGCCCTTGCCAATGAACCCACCCGAACCGATAGCGATGAGGGATTGGGCGGTTTGGTAGCCCGCGGCGCTGGGTTGATCCACTTGGCCCAACAGGAGTTGCACACGCAACTTTTGGTGTGGTTGAAGGACGGAATTAAAAAGTTGGTTGACGCCTAGTGCCCACACAACCGCTAAAGCACCGTACCAAATGGCCGGGTGACGCATAATGACCGAGAATTTCAAGCGGCGTTGCAATCGATCAAAGAGTAGGGCGAGTACGCTCGCAACGGCGATGAGGCTGAGCACTATGCCACTGGAGAAAGCGAGGGCTAAGACGCCAACAACCAATGCGCCCAGGCCTAAGAAAATGAAGTAGCCTGGCAGGCCTTCGCGGTAGAAGACGAGCATGAAACCAAGGAATACGAGTGCGGATCCCGTGTCTGGCTGGAGCAAGATCAAGCCCATGGGCAAGAAGGCCGCAGCGGCGGGGACCCATCGTGAGCTCCAATTCTTGAGGTTGACGCCGCGCTGTGATAGCAGGCGTGCCGTCATGAGGGCGGTGCCAAGTTTGGCAAATTCGGACGGCTGCAATCCAAAACTGCCAATGGC
>JALQUY010000030.1 GCA_023260615.1 Schleiferiaceae bacterium | reverse complement strand
CGCTCGACCGAACGTTGGTAGTGACGCACCATCCAGCGCCCGTGGTGGAATTCGGTTTTCGGGATGATTTTACCCACATAGCCCGTCTTCACGCTGTGGATGCCCAAGGATTGCATGAGCGAATAAGCCGTGTCCATCTGCTGGTCGTAGGTCCGGGGCGCCGAAGAGGTTTCGTGGTGCATGATGAGCGACATGCCGTGTTCCAGAGCATAGCGCTGCACTTCTTGGAGGTCATAGTCGGGGTAGGTGGAAACAAAGTCAAAGACCCCTTCGCGGTCCTCAAAGCCGATCCAGTGCTCCCAGCCGACGTTCCAGCCCTCGACCAGGAGGCCTTTGAACCCGTGTTGGCTCGCGAAATCGATGTAGCGCTTGGCGTTTTCGGTGTTTGCGCCGTGACGGCCGGTAGGCTTGAGGGCGGCACCGCCATTTTCGCCTTCAAAGTCGAAGGTGCTCATGCTTTGGCTGCCAAACATATCCCAGGTGGATTTGCCCAAATGCATCTCCCACCAAATACCCATGTACTTCATGGGTTCAAACCAGCTGACGTCCCCCAATTTGTTGGGTTCGTTCAAATCCAGGACCAAATGGCTGTTCAACAAGCCAGGGGCATCGTCGGCAATCAAGACCATGCGCCAAGGCGTTTGGAAAGTTCCAGGAATCCAAATCTGCGCACCCGGATCCGCAGCGGCATAGTCCTCCTGTGCCAAGGGGCCGCGGCCCACGAGCTGCGAGCGCAAATTGCCCGTCAAGGTATCGACGGCCAAGGTCATGCCGGGGTAGTCCACAAGGGCCGCTTCGTGGAGGGCCAGGTGGGTGCCGTTTTCGTAGACCAAGGTGACGGGTGTATTGACCGCGTTGTAGGGGATATAGGTCTGTGCCAAATTGGGGTGGTTGCGCTTGGCAATGGCATTAATGCTGCGCAAGGGCGTCCGGTTGTAGAGGTGCTCGTAGATGTCCCAGTCGCCCGGAATCCAGAAGGCTTCGGGATTGGCGTTGAGGTTGAAGGTGCTCTCTTCCGCAAACAGGGGCAAGGAATCGGTTTCTAGGGCTAGGCCGTAGCGGAAGGCAAACCCCTCGTCGGTGACGTGGAAGGTGAGGGTCACCGTACCGCGTTCGCCTTCAAACGTGTAGACCGCTTGGTTGCCTTGGTGATGGACCTCGCGCCATTCGCCCCATGGGAGCTCGTAGGTTTCGTCGATCGTTTGGGTCGTTTGGCCCGAATACGTCAAGCCGCTCCAGATAGAAAAGGGTACCTCGGTGCCTTCAAAGTGCATGTCCAGCGTGGAAGTGCCTACTAGTGTGTCGCCATCGCGGAGCACGGTGTAGGTGGGAGGGAGGCTGGCTGCGTCCACGTGGACCACCGTGCGGCCGTTGGGGCTGCTGAGAGGGGATTCGGACTGGCAGGATGCCAAGAAGAGGGAAGCCAAAAGGGCTAGGGAAACTACGCGCACGACGCCAAAAATTTAGGTAAAGCTCTAAGGTACAAAGAAGGTGTATATCCTACACCAACCCACCTGCTCGGGCCTCGGTGCGCTGAAACCACCAAGCCCCCAGTGCATAGCTGAGCACATCCCAGGCATCTCCGGTAAACCGCGGATCGAACGACGGAATCCAGGCCTCAAAGGCGATGGATGCCGCGATCCAGGCGCCCAAAACAAATGAAGGGCTCCAGCGAAAAGCGGGTTGCCAAAAACGGATCACCCAAGCGGGTAGGCCCAGGGCGACTGGTAAAAAGAGAAAGGTGTCCAGGTAGGAATCCGCCCAAGGATGCGACCAGTCCCCGGCAATGGCCGCTTGATGTAGGCCAAAGAGGATAACGCTGCCCGCAAGAAGGCGAGGCGGCGTTAAACGGCGACCCAGTAGGCCATCCATGCGATGGAACCCGCAAAGAACATGGCGACCCACTGAAGGGCAACCACGGAATTCTTCAAGAAACGAACAGGGGCAGGGATGGAGGGATCCTTGATCCAGGTAGGTAGGGGCATTTCAAAGGGATTTGGGGTGCGGTGGTCCACGAGGGGAGCGCCCGTTTGAGCATGGTTAGAAAGCGCTTCGGGACCACAGGTGGGGCAGATCCCGTCGGGAGCCTCGTGCCAATGGCCGCAAGAAGAACAGCGAAAGGAGCGCTTCATGCGACAAAGGTAGGACAGCTAAAGGGCCTAACGCCTCTTAGTTAGGAGGTTTTTCGTCCAAGGATGTACGATGCGACGGCGGCGATGCGAAACGCGCCAGGGTTCATCCGATTTGATGTCTTGGACGTAAATCCACTCGGCTTGAGCGACCTCTTGGCTAAAAGCCACTGTGAGGAATCCATGGTCTCGAACATTGACATACTCCAAATTTCTGTTGCGCAGCCACAACAGAAAGCCCGCAAAGCGCGCTACCAGCGGATTGGCGTATTCGTCAAAGTTGGTGGAGGTAATGCTCGGGGTGCAAAGTTCTACGTAGCCGGGACCCTCAAATCCCCACGAGCAATGGGAGTCTCCCGTTAAAATGACCACCGGCGCCACAGACGGGAATAGTCTCGCAAGATTTTCGCGTTCCTCCAGGTAGCCGTCCCAGGCATCCGGGTTGTGGTCCTTGACGCGCTTCGTCGGCAATACACCCAAGTCTAGTGGAGAGAAAATCGTTTGGTTTCCCAAGACGCGGTAGGCTGCGGAACTGCTTTGCAATCGCTCGGTCAGCCAGTTCCGTTGGTTCTCGCTCATCAGGTGATGCTCCGCTAAAGGAGCAAAGCGACCTGCATCCGTGCGTGGCGCTTCCGTTCGACCGTCCAGGCGGGTTTCCAGCAGGATGAGGTCGAGCATTTGCCCGTATCGGAAAGCGCGGTATCCTTCGGAGTGCTCCTCCCGAACGGGCATCCATTCGTAGTAGGCCTGCATGGCCACAGCGCGACGCTGCGAATACGCGCCCTCGTCGTCTTGGTGGTTGTCAGCTCCCGTGGTGTAGCTGTTGTTGGCAATCTCGTGGTCGTCCCAGATGGCAATCACAGGATGGGACGCATGCATGGCTTGCAGGTTGAGGTCGCGGTGGTATTGCGCGTAACGCGTTCGGTAATCGTTTAGGCTGACAATTTCATGATCCGGAACGTGGACGCGGCCAGGCACCTTCCAGCCTGCTTTCCCAGGGGCGTATTCATAAATGTAATCACCCAAATGCACGACCACGTCTACATCGCTGCGCTGGGCAATTTCCCCGTAGCCATAAAAATAGCCGGCCTCGTAGTGCGCGCAGGAAACCACCGCCAACTTGACTGGGTCCATCGCGTTCGGAGCAGGTGCAGTTTTGGTTCTACCGATGGGGGAGACATGCTCCCGCCACCAAAACCGGTAGTAATAGGTGGTACCTGCCTCCAGGCCACGTGCCACCACTTTTGCTGTGCCGCTGTGTTCGGGGTCCGTTTGGACACTGCCGCTCGTGAAGATGGACGTGAAGTCCGCATCCTGGCTGCATTCCCATGTGAGGGTTTCAGGACCGCTGATTCCCTCCAGGGCGGTCCAAAGCACAACCGATTCAGAATACGGATCACCCGAGGCGACACCAAATGCGAAAGGGTGCTGCGCCAGCAGACGAGCCCCTGAGATCAAAGCAGCAAGGAGAAAAAAGCGGGTAGCATTCACGGGCCGCAAGAAACAGCATTTTTGTAAATCTGCCGTCAAGTCTGAGTAAAATCCCGAGGAAATGGGCATAAAAAAACCCGCCGGATGGGGCGGGTCTTTCGTGGTTCGGGGCGGGATCGAACCGCCGACACATGGATTTTCAGTCCATTGCTCTACCAACTGAGCTACCGAACCTCCTTATTTGGAGGCGCGAAGTTAATACCAATTCTGCATTCATCCGCCGCGAATTTTCACAGGAATTTTTAAACTTTTCGAATTGACTGAGTTAAATGAGGCTAATTAATGCGGTATTTTAGGGCATGAAGTTACCGTTCCTCAAAGGTCGCCTGGCGAAAAAAGGCTGGGAATACCGCGATTCGTTCCCACATCATCTTCCTCAGTATGTGATTATTGCCGGGCCTCATACCTCGTGGCGCGACTTTTTCCTTGCCTTGTGCATTCGGGAGGATTTGGGACTCTACGACCTCAAATTTTTAGCGAAGCACAGCCTGTTTTGGTGGCCCCTCGGTCCCATCCTTCGCGCACTTGGGGCCGTTCCCGTAAATCGCAGCAGCACCCATGGAGTCGTGGATCAGATGGCCGAACACTTTGCCTCCAATCCCACCTTTAAGTTAGGCCTAGCGCCAGAAGGAACACGGGGTAAGGTTCAAGGGCTCAAGTCGGGCTACCGAAACATTGCGGAGAAAGCAGGCGTGCCCATCGTGACGATCGGCATGGACTTTGGCCGCAAAGTAATTAGCGTGGCACAACCGTTCGCTGCAACCACCTCGCAATCAGACGACAGCCATGTGTTGGATTTGCTAGGACCCCTGGAAGGCGCTCAGCCAGATTTGGGATTGCAGCATCTCACGCCCGATCGCGCTCGTCGCACCTTGCCCGAACAAATGGCCTGGAACGCCACCCACTTCCCCGATCGTCGATTCTTGGATGAGCCACATGCGGAAGCTGGATACATTCGGTTCACCCACCGCGAAGCCTACGACGAGGCAAAAGCGTTTGCAGCTGGTCTGCATGCCGCCGGTATTCAACCGGGAGACAAAGTGGCCATCATCGGCAAGAACTCTGCGCATTGGCTCATTGCGGACTACGGATGCGCTCTAGCGGGGGCCGTTTCGGTGCCCATGTATCCCACCATTGATGGCGAGACGGCGACCAAAATTCTGGAGCATTCGGAATCTAAAGTGCTGGTCATCGGTAAACTGGATGATGCAAGCGTGTATGTGCAGCACTGTCCTAAAGAGGTCCAGCGTGTGTACATCCCCTACATGAAGCCCGACGCAGCCGGAAGCTCATGGGAGGATTTCAAGGCCAAAGGATCATCTGCTTTTGAGCCAGTTGCCATGGATCCCGAAGCTTTGATGACCATCATCTACACGTCAGGCACCACAGGCATGCCCAAGGGTGTGATGCACAACTTCAAGAACTTCCAAGCAGCGTTCCGCATGATTTTGGATCAGTTCAACTTCTTGCATCAGGAGGTCTTCATCTCCTATTTGCCCCTGAGCCATGTGGCCGAGCGCATGATTATCTCCGCCGCTGGTGTCTATTTAACGGGCCGAATCCACTTCGTCCAATCCCTTGACACCTTCGCTAAAAACCTAGAGGAAGCCCAGCCCACGGTCTTCATGGCCGTCCCCCGTATCTGGGAAAAGTTTGGTGAAACCCTTCAGTCAAAAATTCCCGCCGCCTTCCTGCGCCGGCTCCTTGCACCCATTCTTCGCAAAAAATTGGGGATGTCGCGCTCTCGTTTGGTGCTCTCCGGTGCAGCGCCCATTCGAGCGTCCCTCCTCAGTGAATTTGCGGGCATGGGCATCCACATTCAGGAGGTCTATGGAATGACCGAAAACCTAGGCATCTCCACCGTGAACTTCCGTGGCAAAGTGAAAATTGGTACCGTTGGCCAAGCCTTCAAAGGGATGGAGGTCTTCCTGGGAGATGGGGACGAAGTCCTGGTAAAGGGACCCACCTGCACACAAGGCTATTACAAAGAGCCCGAGAAAACGGCCGAACTCTTCGCAGGTGGCGCTCTCCATACGGGCGACTGTGGCTCCATCGATGCAGAGGGCTACCTCACTATCACAGGCCGAATTAAAGACATCTTCAAAACTTCCAAAGGCAAGTACGTCGCACCAGCGCCCATTGAAAACCGCCTCATGATTTCAGAGCACATGGCCCAAGTCTGTGTCGCGGGTCTCGATTTAGCCCAACCCGTAGCCCTGGCAGTGCTAACGGAGGATGCGCGCAAATTGGCCCCATCGGATGTCGTGAAAGCATCGGAGGACCTCCTCGTTCAGGTCAACCAAGCCCTTCCCTCGCATGAACGGATGGACAAACTCTTCTGGGTGAATGAAGATTGGGCCGTCGAAAACGGCTTCCTGACTCCCACGCTTAAAATCAAGCGCAATGTGGTCGAAGCGTATTACAAAGAGGCGGTCTATTCAAAGATGGATTCCGATAAAAAGGTCCTCTTTTTAAACGCTTAAGGGGTTTAGAAGGCCTACTTTTGCGCCATGATTTGGGCGATTGAGCTCGGGAATACCCGAACTAAAGTAACCTGCTTGGACGCTTCGGGCGCCTCCATCGTCGATACCTGCTATTTTGCGCCAGAGGACTTCTCGTGGGCCCAGGATTTAACGCCCTCGTTTCCCCTCCGAATCGCCAACACCGCCCAGCGAAGTGTTCCTGAACACCTCCAAATTTGCCAGGTCGAGCTTTCCGCTCCATGGCCTTTTCAGCTGGACTGTTCGCCCACCATTGGTGTGGACCGATGCCTCGCCGTCCTCGGCGCGCGTCAACTCCATCCTTCAGGTCCTCTCGCAGTGATTTCCTGCGGTACCTGTATGACGGGGACCTTACTGGATGACCAAAACAGGCTTAGTGGCGGCCCCATATCCCCCGGTTGGACCATGCGCCTGCGGGCCATGGCGCATTTTGCGCCCGCCTTGCCCGTCCTTTCCCCCGAAGGCAGCCCACTCACGCCCCGTGGCACCCGATCCACCGAATCCAGCATGCAGCAAGGCGCCTTCGCCGGCATGGTGGCTGAAATGGAGTATTGGATCCAGGCTTGGCAGCGGGAATTTCCGGGGATTGCCATATTTATCACCGGCGGAGATGGCCCGGCTTTTGCTAAACCATCTGAAAGCGGCATCTTTGCGGCTTCCAATCTTGAAGCACTTGGGCTTTTGGCTCAATACCTCTATGAAAAGCACCGTTAGAACCCTCTTCCTATTCGCTGGCCTCCTCTTGGGTCAAGGCTTGCTCTTTGGACAGAGCGGTGGCGTGAGTCCGTATTCGATCTACGGACACGGCTGGGTCCAGCCCAATGCCTTCACGTACCACAGCATTTTGGGAGGCACCCAAGCAGCTGCGACTTCCGGCCTGTATGTCAACCCTGCCCAGCCTGCGAGCTATGCGGACTTGCGTTATACCACGTTGGACTTGGGCGGTAGCTACATGGGTGTGCATCAAGCCAATGCGAATGCGAGCTTGTGGAACACCACAGGGGGCTTTAAGAATATGGGCGTAGCCTTTCCGTTGAAGAAGTGGATGGGATTTTCCACGGGCTTGATGCCCTATTCTTTGACAGGCTACGATATGCTGACGAAGGGAACGGATGTGGATTTTGGCGACTACACCCAGCAATTCAAAGGCAGCGGTGGCTACACGAAGTTGCACGTTGGCCTCGGCCTGAAGCCCGTGAAATTTCTCGCACTTGGATTTAATGCGAACTACCTCTTTGGTTCTTTGGACCAGACCACGAGCATGATTTTCAGCGACAACCAGTTTAATTCGGTCCGAGTAGCGCAGCGCACCTTGGCCAGCGATTGGTACTGGGACGCTGGAGCGCAACTGCGCATTCCTGCTGGGGCCTACAAAATTGTTGCAGGGGCCACCATTCGCAATGGAAGTGCCATTTCTAGCACGTTTAACGACTTGAGCTACACGTACATTGCCAATGGGTCCGGTTCTGAAACGCCTTTGGATACGGGGGCGGCAATTTTGAACCAAGAGGGGTATGTCTACGTTCCTACGCAGATGAGTGTTGGTTTAGAGTTTAGTAAGCCTGCCAAGGATTTACCTGTTTCTGCATGGTCTGTTGGGCTGCAATACCAAGTGACGGAAACACAGTTCCTCTTGCCCTTTAGCACGGGAACGCTGCCTTGGTTGACCAGTGAGCCTTGGAGCGGTCCTTACGCGGAGAATGCCCACCGCTTCTCCGCCTCTGCGAGCTTGATTCCTTCCTTGGCCTTTCCAGACAAGCGCTTGAAGGGATTTAAAAATGACATCGCATACCGAGCTGCCTTTTCGTATGAAAACACGGGATTGGTGCTAAATCAAACGCCTATCAACGCGTGGCAAGCAAGCTTGGGCATGGGCCTACCAATCGGAGGCCGGGCTATTTTGCCAGGAGATGTTAAATTTGCCACCCTTCACATCGGCGCGCAAGTCGGAAGTTGGGGAACAAAAACGAACGGACTTATTCAAGAATTCTACACGCAAGCGACTGTGGGTGTAACGCTCAACGACCAGTGGTTTGTCAAATTTAAATACCGGTAATACCTATGAAGCGCATCCTACTTGTACTATTCGCTTTCAGTGCATTCCTCGCAAACGCCCAGAACTGGGGCAGCAATGATGCAGACAGCATCCGTTGCTTTGAGAACTACAACAACTTTGGACAACTTTGCAACGGCAAGGACTACCTCCAAGCCTACGAGCCTTGGCTCATTGTGTACACCACGTGCCCACAAGCCAGTGAAGTAGTATACAAGTTCGCACCTAAGATTTTTGATGCCAAAATCAAGGCTGAAAAAGATGCCGCCAAGAAGGCGGAACTGATCGCTGCTTTGATGAAGATGTACGACGATTGGAACACCTACTACCCTGGCAGTGAAGCAAAAGTGTTGGGTCAGAAGGCAAACGATTACTACGACTACTACCCGGAGGATGCCTACACGTCTTTCCAAATGTTCAACGCGGCCCTTGCGGTCAATCCAGGGGACATCCAGCCTTTGTACTTGAACAACTACTTCAATGCAGTCATTGCCTTGTACAAGGTGGATACGCTGGACTCAGAAGGTTTGTTGAACGCCTACGGTGCAGTGGGTGAAGCTATTGAAATCCAAACGGACAACTGGAACCGCGAGATCACCTCACTCACTGAAAAGGATACTTTAGGTACCATTTCTTCTCGAGAGAAGCGCGTGTTGGATATCGACAAGCGCCTGTTGGAGCAGTCTACCAAACTGATCACCAACATTGAGCGCGGTTTGGCGCCCCTGTTGACGTGTGACCGTTTGGGCCTCATCTACAACCAAGACAATTTCGACAAGCACGCCGGAGATGCGGCATGGTTGCGTCGTGCCGAGAAAATGCTCTCCAAGGAGCGTACCGACACGGCCGGTACCACGGATTGTACGGACAACCCTATTTACTACCAGGTGGCTCAGTCCCTGTATGACCTCGAGCCTTCTGCCCAGGCGGCGCGCTCCATGGGTGTGTTGAGTATTAAGAACGAGAAGTACGACGACGCTGTCAAGTACTTTACGGACGCTATTGCCCAAGAGGCAGATCCCTTGAAGAAAGCGAAGGACTACCTCAAGCTTGCAGCGATCCACTTGAAGACCGGTAATCTAGCTGCAGCGAAGAGCGATTGTGCTGCAGCTGTTCGGAACAATGAGAATTCAGGTGAGGCGTACTTGATGTGGGCCAACGTTTACGCGGCAGCGGCCGGTAGCTGTGGTAGCAACGTATTTGAAAAGAATGCGGTCTATTGGGCGGCCATTGACAAGGCCACTCGCGCCAAGCAAGTGGATCCGAGTGTGGCAAACCGCTCTGACAAGCTGGTAGGTAAGCTTCGCGCGGGCATCCCCGACAAGTCTATCTCCTTCCAGTTTGGTAAGAAAGAGGGTGACCGCTACACCATCGGCTGTTGGATCAACGAAACGATTACGGTTCGTTTCTAATCGTGCCTACGCCATCACATAGCACACATAGAGGAGCCCGCTGGGCTCCTTTTGTGTTCTTTGGACTTTGGGCCACTTTGGCGTGTTCCAACGATGAGCAGGCGGTCAGCGCACTGCGCCAGCAATTCACAGGCGCCATGGTCGAGCAGCACCATGTTCGTTTGGTGTACAGTGACAGTGGGTTGGCGAAAATCCGAGTAACTGCAGGTATTTGGGAGGACTACAGCAGCGATGAAGAACAGCCGAGGCAGGTATTTCGTCAAGGCTTTAAGGTAGAAATTCTCGACGCACAAGGACGGGTTACCGGGCATTTAACAGCCCAAAAAGCCGTGCGCCGGATGTCGGATCAAGTGTGGGTATTAACGGGGGATGTCGAAGTGGTACAAGATGGCGGCAACGCACTCTACACCGATGCCATGGAATGGGACCGCGTGAATCAAGTCTTCCGGAGTGAATCAAACGTTCGTATCATCGATAAGGGCGAAGAAGTGCAAGGAAAAGGCTTTGAGGCGAAGGAAGATTTGTCGCAATACACCATCTTTGCAGTGTCCGGACATTTTGAAGGACAAGACTAGACAGCCATGAAACCCACCTTTGCTCGCCGCAGTTTGAAGACCGTTGAATGGGTATGGCTTGTCATAGGCCTACTTTCATTAGAGACGATTTACAGCAACTGGACGGTGGACCGCAACCGTGCCTACATGTTTGTGCTCTTTGCCTTTCTAGGCTTCTTCATGTTTGGTCTCCGTCGCAAGCAGCGCAAGACCATGGAGGCGCGTTGGAAATCCAACGACGACGCTTCCAATCCATCATGAACGAAGGTCTCATACTCGTTGCAGCGCTCTTGTTTTCGGCCTTCTTTTCAGGCATGGAAATCGCCTACTTGAGCGCCAATCGACTCCAAATTGAAATTGAAACAAAGCGTGGTACCTGGCTGGGTGCGCGTTTGGCATTTCTTATCAACCATCCTTCGCATTTCATCGGGGCCATGCTCATGGGCAATACGATTGCCCTGGTGGTACTTGGCTTGCAAACCTCAGCCTTGCTGGATCCCCTGTTCATAGTCACTTGGAAGCTGGCACCAGGTTGGGCCGTAGTGCTTGAAACCTTGCTCTCCACCTTAGTCGTTCTCTTCGCAGCCGAATACCTTCCCAAAGCCTTCTTCAGAAACCGCGCCAACGAATCCCTTCGGGTATTCACACTCCCGCTCACGGTGGTCTACTGGGCCCTGTGGCCGCTGGTCGAAGTACTTACCCGCATCAGCAAGGCTTTCTTGCGCCGCATGGGACGCGATGTAAAAGCGAGCGCCGAACCCGTCGTATTCGGCCGAGCAGACTTGGACCACTACCTCGAAGAAGGCAGCACAGCGGAAGAAGTCGAGCCCGAAATTGAGCTCTTCCGAAATGCCTTGGACTTTGGCGACGTCAAAGTGCGTTCTTGCATGGTTCCCCGCACCGAAATCTGCGCAGTCCCAGCAACGATCACCATGGAAGAGTTGCGCGAGAAATTTACCGAAACCGGCTTCTCCAAATTGGTGGTGTACCGAGAAACGGTGGATGATGCGTTTGCCTACGTGCACGCTTTTGGGCTCTTCCGTCGACCCAAGCGCTTAGCGTCCATTTTGACCCCGCTTTCCTTTGTGCCAGAAACCATGAGCGCTCAGGAGGTTTTCAAGATGCTCATTCGAGACAAGCGCTCCATGGCCTCCGTGGTGGATGATCTGGGCTCGCTTACGGGTATTGTGACCCTGGAAGATGTGGTGGAAGAGCTATTCGGAGAAATTGACGATGAACACGATTTGGACATTCGGACCGAAGAAGCTTTGCCCAACGGCACGTGGAAATTAGACGCCTCGCTCGAGGTGGACTACTTGAATGAAACCTATGGATTTGATTGGCCTGAAGAGGAAGCCTACAGTACGCTAGGCGGTTTGATTGCCAATCATTTGGGCCATTTACCCGTAGAAGGGGAGACCTTGCAGCTCGAAAATTGGGTCTTCACCATCCAAACCATGGACGCCCAACGCATTGCCTGCGTGATTGTGTCCAAAGATCAGGACTAAAGCCCGTATTTCTTCGTGCGTGCGGCCGTTCTGATTTGTATATTCGCACCCTTATTTTCTACGCATTATGGGAATGTTTGACAAACTCCGCCGCCGCTCTGGCTTGGTAATCATCGCCATCGGTTTTGCACTCGGCGCATTTATCCTCGGTGAATTCTTTTCATCTAGCTCTGTATTGTTCAACGGCGATCAAGACGCTGTGGGCTTTATCAACGGCGAGAAGATCTCCTCTATGGACTTCAACCGTGAGATGGAAGATCTCCGAATCAATAACCCCAACATGGCCAATTTGGGCACCATGCAGCTTTCACAGATGGTATGGAACCAGCAGCTTCAGAACCGCTTGATTGGCGACTTGCAAGATGAGTTGGGCTTCACGGTGACTACCGACGAGTTGTGGGATGCCATTGTCAGCAATCCTAGCATCCAATCCATGGAAGGCTTTCGCGACCCCAACACCGGTGCATTCAATCCCGAGTTGTTGAAGTCTGCCCTCGCCAATTTGCGTGACAACAAAGACGCCAGCCAAGAAGCGACCGATCAGTGGTTGAACTGGGTGAACTTCGAAAGCGATGTGCGCAATGAAGCCTTATCCAACAAATTCTACACGGCGGTCAAGCAAGGTTTGCGCACTCCTGTGAGCATCTACCAGCACAACTTGGCGCGCAAGACTCGTCAAGCGGAAATTGAGTGGGCCGGCCTTTTGGTACAAGCCACCGCAGATACAGTCGTAGAAGTAACAGAAGCCGACTTCAAAGCGGTATACGCCGAGAACAAGGAAAACTTCAAAGTGGTAAACGAGTTGCGCGACATCTACTTCGCCAACTTCCCCATTGAGCCCTCTGATGCCGACCGCAATGCCGTTTTGGCTGAACTAGGAGAAATGAAGGCCGAGCTCGCTGCCTCTACCGACGACTCCGCCTACGTCATGGCGAACAGTGATGTTCCTTTTCAAGACAATTTCTACAGCCTGGAGTTGCTCGATGAGTCCCTTGCTACGGCCATCGAAGGCCAAGGTGCAGGCTTTGTAAGCGATCCTATCTCCATCGGCCCTGGCTACCAAATCGTTAAAGTGATGAGCCGCCGCAACATGCCTGACTCCGTGTCTGCGCGCCACATTCTCGTGGCCTTCGCCGGTGCGGAGCGCTCTCAAGCCACCCGTGACTACCAAACAGCAAAGACCATTGCGGATTCTTTGCTTGCAGGTATCAAATCTGGCAGCTTGAACTTCAACGATGTAGCTACGAGCTTCAACGACGATATCGTGGCTGGATCCAAGGGTGGCGATTTGGGCTGGTTCAAGCCCAACATGATGGCCAAGCCTTTTGAAGACTACTGTTTCCGCAACAGCACCGGCACTACCGGTTTGGTCTTCACCAACTTTGGTTTCCACATCATTAACGTAACCGGTCAGCGCGGTGCGGTACCCTCGGTACAACTCGCACAGGTTTTCCGCCGCGTAAACGTTTCTAAAGAAACCGAACAGGGCATCTACGCACAGGCCGCAGAATTCGCCAAGGCCCTCCAGAGCGGTGAAGACGCGCAAGCTGTGGCTAATCGTTTCAATGTGGCTCTGTTACCCAATAAGAACACCTCCGCAACCGACCAGCAGATTGTTGGTTTGGGCGAGAGCCGTGAAGTGGTTCGTTGGGCCTTCAATGAGGAGCGCGAAGTCAACGAAGTGGGTGTTATCAACAACAACTACCAGAACTATGTAGTAGCTCAGTTGACCGCTGTCTATGAGCCTGGTTACAAGTCCGTGGATGAAGTTCGCGACGAGCTTCAGCTCTTGGCCCTCAACCACGCCAAAGTGGCTTACCTCAAAGGTCAGTGGGCTTCCCAGACGCCTGCCTTCCAAAAGGCGACCGTCAGCTTGTCTAGCCTCTTCATGCCCGGCGCGGGTCGCGAGGCAGCCATCATTGGTTCCGCAGTTGGTTCGCCTGTTGGCTTCCAGTCTGAAGTACTCGAGGGCTTGAATGGTGTCTACCAGTACAAAGTATTGAACATCATCGAGAACCCAGGTGTAGCCGCCACGGCAGGTGATGTAGCGCAGCAGAACAACCAATTGCGCAGCCGTGTCCAGTCTGCCCTGTTCCAAGCCTTGATTGAGGGTGCGGATGTGGAGGACTACCGCGGTAAGTTCTACTAAGCATATGCTACGCGGATTCCCGCGACACGAAAAAAAGGCGTCCATTGGGCGCCTTTTTTACTTGGTGGCTGGGGGCTAAAGGGCTAGGTGGCTAGAAAGCACGGGCTGCGCCCTGAAGCTAGAAAGCACGCGCTTTGCGCTGTAGCCTTTTTGCTTAAACGTTTAATCTCTTTTACCCTTAAACTGTGTGGTGGACCTTCGCCGCGCGCCGGGACTTTCCGTTGTTTTGCCAAGCTCTAGCCCTCTAGCCCTCTAGCCCTCTAGCCCTCTAGCCCTCTAGCCCTCTAGCCCTCTAGCCCTCT
>JALQUY010000309.1 GCA_023260615.1 Schleiferiaceae bacterium | reverse complement strand
GTCTCTGTAGGCCACGCCGCATCGATTGCCTTGCAGAACAGTGAGCGCAGCGCAGCGGAGTTCCGTAACCGCGCTTTTTCACTAGACACAGCAGCCGCAGCCTCATCTGCCGCCCGAGCCGAGCGCACCCAGCGACTCAGAGAAACGCTCTCTGAGGTCTTGCCGCTAATGAGGAAGATTGTTCGATCGGCCGGGGAGCTCTCGGAGAAAGATCGCGTGGCAGCACTCCTAAAGGAGTCTGAACTAAGAGATCAGATTCGGGGTCGCAACCTGCTAACCGAAGATGTCGTGAAAGCAACCCGTGCAGCTCGAAGGCGAGGGGTTGAGGTCCAGCTGCTCGACGATGGCGGCCTCGATGACCTCGATGCCCGGAGCCGGCTTCCCTACCTCCAAGAGGTCGCGCAGCGATTGGCGAAAATCAAGGCCGGCAAGGTGGTGGTTAGAGCCTCGCAGGGCGATGGCTGGCGAGTCACGATGGCGGCCATTCGCAAGGAAGCCGACCGCCCGGATTTATTCATTCGGCTTTAAAAGTTCAAGGGGCGACCCTAGTCGCCCCGAACCCCCCGGTTCCCCGGAAGCCAATCCCGCAACCCTTCT
>JALQUY010000308.1 GCA_023260615.1 Schleiferiaceae bacterium | reverse complement strand
ACTCTTTACTCTTTTGGAGAAGATCTTCTGTTTGAACGTACTTTTTCAATTCTTCGTACTACTCTTGTTCCATTTTTATTTCTCCAAAGGACCTAACCCAATCTTGGTGATTTTGTGTCATTTCTAGCGCGTTTTCTAGGGGAGGCAAAGGTTCTATTGGAGGCAAATCAACCAAATCATCATGTTCTGAAACTCGCTTGGATAGATAATCCTGAAAAGGATCCTCCTACAAAGCACTGAAAATACGCTTATTTGAGTTAAGTGAGCTGAGCTGGTTTGTGTGACCTGATGTTGGCACGGTCACTGGGCCTATAAAAGTATTTGAATTGTTGAGACTCTGACTACTAGAGTCAATCTGCTTCTATTATTACTGAATTGCCATTTTATCGGAGCCACTTGATAGTTTGTCTGAGTCTGCCCACTCAGCACCCTGCTCTAACAACTATTATTACTTGCGCTTGCGGCGCAAAATAACTCTTTCCTTAGCCGAAGTATCAAGAATATCAGCTTGCATAGCATCATCAGAGGTTAGTGTGGTGGTTATGTAGTCACCCTGAGTTTGGTGAATCTCCTTTAAATTTACAATCTATTCCGTGT
>JALQUY010000307.1 GCA_023260615.1 Schleiferiaceae bacterium | reverse complement strand
CAGAGGAACCGGGCTGTTCCATTGGGACGCTCAACGTACACGCCATCGAGGAACAGCATGTGAAAGTGAATGTTGGGGTTCAGTGCACTGCCGAAGCGCTGGATCAGGGTGACGGCACCGGTCTTGGCCGCTTGGTGGGTATAGCCCGCTTTCTTGACCAGATGCGTGGCGATGACGCGGTAAACGATGCCCAACACCCGGCCCATGACCTCCGGCCGGCTGGCGAACAGAAAGCGCAATTGAAAGGGAAAGCTGAGTACCCATTGGCGCATGGGCTGTACGGGCAGAACCTCATCGACCAGTAGCGCGGCGCTTTCGGCCATACGCCGTGCGCCACAACTAGGACAGAAGCCCCGACGTTTGCAGCTGAACGCAACCAGGTGCTCAGCGTGACACGACTCACAACGCACCCGCAGAAAGCCGTGTTCGAGACGGCCGCATTTGAGGTAGTCGTCAAACTCGCGTTGCACATAGCCGGGCAGTTCCCTGCCCTGCGCCGCCAAATGGGCAGCGAACGTCGGGTAGTATTCTTCGACGATCCGATAGAGCAGGGTTTGCTCGGGCCGGTGACGCTGGTAACGACCAGTGTTCTCGTCC
>JALQUY010000306.1 GCA_023260615.1 Schleiferiaceae bacterium | reverse complement strand
GGCGCCGGAGAAGAGCACTGACGAGCCCCCGGAGGAGCTCACAGCCAAGGATAAGAAAGCCTGGGACACCAAATGCAAAGCCCTGAAGAAGGAAGAGGACAAGGCGGCAGCAGCGGCGGAGCTGGAACGCAAGACGCCGAAGAAGAGCGACGACGTGATGCCCGATGACCTTACAGACAAGGAAAAGAAGGCGTGGGATGCCAAGTGCAAGACCCTGAAAACGGCCGAGGACAAGGCTGCAGCGGCGGAGGCCAAGGCGGCGGAGAAGGCGGCGGCGGCCGAGGCCGCTGCCAAAGCGAAGGAAGACAAGGCGGCGGAGAAGGCTGCGGCCGCGGATGCCAAGGCGGCGGAGAAGGCGGCGGCGGCGGAAGCCAAGTTGAAGGAAAAGGCGGACAAGGAGGCGGCCAAGCAGGCCGAGAAGGACGCCAAAGCCGCGGCCAAGGCTGGGGTTTACGTGCCCAAGGCCTCGCCGGACGACATGAGCAAGGGCCTGACGCCGGGGCATGGGACTGTTTGGGTGAACGTGGGCGAGTGTCGCGACGTGCTGGCCGCGGACTCGTCAGGCACCTCGGACCCGTGAGTGGGGTTGCTGGTGCTGG
>JALQUY010000305.1 GCA_023260615.1 Schleiferiaceae bacterium | reverse complement strand
AAGGCCTCATCAAAAATTTGCGCACTGATCCAACGGGTAGGCTGGGTTTTGGTGATCGAAATCCAAGCCTTTTGATTTTGGCTGAGATACTAACTACGGCCACAACACATATTATGTCGATTAGTATTTAGTCCATGGTGAACTAAAATTTAGTAAGTACGATTTAGCCAGGGAATTTGTCACACACCCTCACATTGCTATCATCACATCTTGAGCTCCTTGTTGCAAGCTCGGCAGGTCACTTTGCCGCGGCTCAAACGGTCTTCTGGAAGGTAAGAAACGGTCATGTGTGCCCCACGGTTGCGTGGGTGCGAGGAGACTAGTGCGACACAGCACGCCCTGCGGTGTGCAAGCGCACGCGTGCATGCTCACCCCCCTCCCCGAGGCGCGCATCGGCAGCGTACTCCCTCGCATCGTACCTGAAATCGGCAGCGTGCTGAAAGAGGGAGGCCAGCTCGTCCAGAGAGTAGTGCCGCACGCTGTGTCGAACAGCAGAGCGTGGGGCGCCTCCCCGCTGCACGTCGCCACGCCCGCGGGCAGGCCGCAGAGATCATTGACCTGGGAAACGAAGCCTACGCCCCCCCCCCCCTCTCCCACCAAG
>JALQUY010000304.1 GCA_023260615.1 Schleiferiaceae bacterium | reverse complement strand
TTGGCAAAAATGTGGAGGATATCGGATTCGAACCGATGACCCCCTGCGTGCAAGGCAGGTGCTCTAGCCAGCTGAGCTAATCCCCCATTTTTGTTGGCGGTGCGGACGGGACTCGAACCCGCGACCCTCGGCGTGACAGGCCGATATTCTAACCAACTGAACTACCGCACCAATTTGAGCGAAAGACCGGGTTCGAACCGGCGACCCTAACCTTGGCAAGGTTATGCTCTACCAACTGAGCTACTTTCGCAACAGAGCGGAAAACGAGACTCGAACTCGCGACCCTCAGCTTGGAAGGCTGATGCTCTACCAACTGAGCTATTTCCGCAAACAGGTAGACCCGGGCCCAACTAAGCCGTTCACGCAGATACGGAAGGGCCCTTTTTAAGGTCTACTTTGTAGCGGAGGAAGGAATCGAACCTCCGACCCCAAGGTTATGAGCCTTGTGAGCTACCTCTGCTCTACTCCGCGATATGGAGCCACTAGTCGGACTCGAACCAACGACCGGCTGATTACAAATCAGCTGCTCTACCAACTGAGCTATAGTGGCAAATGAGCCTCCAGTCGGATTCGAACCAACGACCCCGAGATTACAAATCACG
>JALQUY010000303.1 GCA_023260615.1 Schleiferiaceae bacterium | reverse complement strand
CGCTTGATTGTGGTTCAAGAGGTCGTCGGTTCGATCCCGATTAGTCACCCAAAAAACTTTAAAAAAAGTAGAATATTTTTCCGGAGCGTATGAAACTAACTCCAGATATCCAGTATAATACTTGTAACAAACAAAAAAACGAAAGTTCTTTGACAGATTGGTAAAGACGATGCCGCCCTGGTGAAATTGGTAGACACGAGGGACTTAAAATCCCTTGGACAGTGATGTCCGTGCCGGTTCGATTCCGGCGGGCGGTACAAAAGATAGGAAGTTATCCAATACGCGTTGGAACTAGATAACTTTAAAAAAGCATCCTATCTTCATTTGGTCCGGTAGCTCAGCTGGATAGAGCATCTGCCTTCTAAGCAGACGGTCTCAGGTTCGAATCCTGATCGGATCACAATCTAAACATGTTGTTTAGAGGTTAATTTAAAAATGATATGAAAAAAGTATTGTTTATTGCTACTGTTGCATTTGCCTTAACATCATGCGTAGGAAATGCTACTTCAACTGATGTTGATCAAGTTGATAGCACAGAGGTTACAACTGATTCTACTATTGTAATCGACGACGAGATCGTAGGACCTGGTCATGTTGATGCAG
>JALQUY010000302.1 GCA_023260615.1 Schleiferiaceae bacterium | reverse complement strand
AGTTCATATGTCATGCCGCTGGCTTGGTAAGCTAATTCTGGTAGCCATCCTGTGGCCTTTTTCTTGGTGGCAATTTGTTCCTCACTGAGCTCTTCCTTGCCTGCTTGCATGCTAAAAGTATATCCTGAGGCACCATCAAAATATGATTTTTGTAAAACCATCCCTGGCGCCTCCATTTTGCTGGCCTCTTTTTCTTTATCCCAGAAATAATCAGTGGAAGTTAGGGGGAAAGGAATTTGAGCAGCACTCATTTCAGTTACCCGAATGTAGGATTTTAAGGCTTTTATTTTTTTATTCGCCGCTTTTAAGCTCGTTGTATTGGTCATGGCTTTGGCATGATTTTCAATGAATTCTTCTGCGCTGATTGAAGTGGCTTTCATTTCCTTCAAGGGTGCGCCAAAGGCATCTAGTTTTTCAATTTGCCCATCAGCGTCAAAGGCCAATAATTTGGGTAAAATTTCTTCGTTGCCAACCACGATGATATGACAGTTTTTAGCAGTAAAGTACTGCTGGGCAACGCGCAACACATCTTCCTTGGTGATAGCCTCAAGCATTTGGAGGTAGTTCTGGTAGTAGTCTGGCGCTAATTTAAGTTTGCTTGTATT
>JALQUY010000301.1 GCA_023260615.1 Schleiferiaceae bacterium | reverse complement strand
ATCGGCTCGACCTGAGCAAGTGAAGGAGCTTTCAATATGCTGAGCATGCGCGATCTTTCGCGGGTCTACCGGACCGACACGATCGAAACCACCGCCCTCGACGGGATCGACCTCGACATCGCCAAGGGCGAGTTCGTCGCGATCATGGGGCCGTCCGGCTGCGGCAAGTCGACCCTGCTGAACCTGATGGGCATGCTCGACAGCCCCTCGAGCGGCTCCTACGTCTTCGATGGGCAGGAAGTCGCCAACCTGCCGGAAGGCAAGCTCGCCGACGTCCGCAAGAAGAGCCTCGGCTTCATCTTCCAGAGCTTCAACCTGATCGACGAGCTCTCCGTCCGCGAGAATGTCGAGCTCGCGCTCCTCTCCCACGAGGTGGCCGCGGCCGAACGTCGCCGCCGCGCCGACGAGGTGATGGACAAGGTCGGCATCGCCCACCGCGCCAAGCACCGGCCGAGCCAGCTGTCGGGCGGCCAGCAGCAGCGCGTCGCCGTCGCCCGCGCGCTGGTCGGCAACCCCAAGCTGATCCTGGCCGACGAGCCGACCGGCAACCTCGACACCCAGCATGGCGAGGAAGTGATGCGGATGCTCCAGGCCCTCAATCGCGAGG
>JALQUY010000300.1 GCA_023260615.1 Schleiferiaceae bacterium | reverse complement strand
TAATAAAAGTTGACTGAAGTGCATTGAGAAATCGGTTAATCCCATCGCAAGCAATAACTTCGTCAAGCTGGGATCCCCCGCCATCTCGCCACAAACTGCCACAGGCACACCAGCTCGCTTCGCTTGATCAATGATGTTAGCAATTAAATTTAGAATTGCGGGATGCAATGGATCATACAAATGCGCCACTGCATGATCAGCACGGTCAATGGCTAAGGTGTACTGAATTAAGTCATTAGTGCCGATAGATAAAAAATCAAATCGGTCAATAAATAAAGGAAGTACCAAAGCAGCCGCTGGAATCTCAATCATGGCACCCACTTGAATATTGGGGTTAAATGACTGTCCACGCTGCAGTAACTGCTGCTTCGCTTTTTCGATTAAACGAAATGTTTCATCAATTTCTTTTGCATGAGCCAACATCGGGATCATGATGCGTGCTTGACCGTGGGCAGAGGCACGCAATATTGCTCTTAGCTGCGTGAGAAAAATTTCTGGCTCTGTTAAAGACCAACGAATCGCCCGCAAACCCAGCGGTGATGTGCCAGTTTGGGATACATCAGCGCCACCCATACCCAAAGCCTTATCAGCACCGACGTCAATCGTTCTA
>JALQUY010000002.1:32520-43740 GCA_023260615.1 Schleiferiaceae bacterium | reverse complement strand
CCGGATATGCTCGCCTATTTTGCGAAAAACCACTACCGTTGGATGGTTTGGGAAGACGGTCAAGCCCTAGGTGGGGTGGGCGCCGCATTGAGCACCTGGCTGGCCGAACATGCCATTCCCAACGTGCAGTGCATACGCCGAAGCTACCCCGATCAATTTATCGGGCATGGCCCCAGCGAGGCGCTGCAGGCGCAGTTCCGCCGCAAAGGCTAACGAAAAGCTTTCTTAAAAACCCAAGGCCGCGCGGGTGCGTGCGATCGTCGCTTGCGCGACGGGGCGGGCTTTTGCAGCCCCAACCTCCAAGGCGTCGTAGACCGCTTGGGGATTTGCCATGTACGTGTCAAATCGGGCGCGTTCTTCGGCAAACACCTCCAGCAGAACGTTCAAAAGCGCCGTTTTGGCGTGGCCGTAGCCGTAGTTGCCAGCGCGGTAGTTGGCCTCCATTTCAGCCACTTGGGCAGGGCTGGCCACGAGGCGGTAGAGCTGAACGACGTTGCACGTATTGGGGTCCTTAGGGTCTTCCAGGGGTGTGGAGTCAGTCACGATGGACATGATCTGCTTCTTGAGGGCCTTTTCGGGCAAGAAGATGTCGATGATGTTGCCGTAGGACTTGGACATTTTTTGGCCGTCGGTGCCGGGAATGGTCATCACCGCTTCGTCGATGCGGGCTTCGGGGATGACAAAGGTTTCCGTACCCGTTTGGCGGTTGAAGGTCTCGGCGATGTCACGCGTCATTTCCAAATGCTGGCGCTGGTCTTTCCCCACGGGCACCAAATGCGCATCGTACAAGAGGATGTCCGAAGCCATCAAGACCGGATAGTCAAAGAGGCCGGCGTTCACATCCGACAAGCGGTCCGATTTATCCTTGAAGCTGTGCGCATTGGCCAGCATGGGGAAGGGCGTGAAGCAGTTGAGGTACCAGGTGAGCTCGGTGCATTCGGGCAAGTGGCTCTGCGCATAGAAAACGACTTTCTCCGGGTCCAAACCACAGGCTAACCACGCAGCGGCGGTGGCGAGGAGGTTTTCCTTCCGGGCCACAGGATCCTTCACGGTGGTCAAGGAGTGCAAATCAGCAATGAACAAGAACGCATCGTTGCGGGGATCATTCGCCAACGCAATCGCGGGCTTAATCGCACCCAACACATTGCCCAAATGTTGACGTCCCGAACTCTGAATACCGGTGAGAATACGTGCCATGCCGTAAAGGTAGGACGGAGAATCCGGTGTTGCCTAGAAATTCGCAGCGCGTCCTTCCAGCCAGCGGGCCCGGAGCTTTTGTTGGCTGTCCGTGGGCTCTGGCAGGGCAAATATTTTGTGGGATAGCTTGACCTCAGCGCGCTCCGGCAGGACCCAGGTAGACGTCCATTCGCCTTGGTGCTCCACCTGCACTTCCACCTTTTCCCCTTCCGGCAGTGGGCCCTCGAGTCCGCCCAATTGCGCTACATCAAAACTCACGAAGTCGCCTTTTTCCACTTCAAAGGGCAGTGGTCCCTTGACCTTTTTCACCTTCGTCGCCGCGCCCAAAGGCAAGAAGGAAAGTTTGAGGTTTTCATGCTGGATGGGGCTTTGCGGCAAGGAGCGCGTCTCGCCGTTCACGTAGTCAAAGCCGGCGTAGGCCAGGTTTTGCTTCAAGGGCAGTGCCTCCCGCCCCCGAACGTAGCGGTCAAAAAAGCCCATTAAGTCAGGATGCACCTCCGCCACGAAGACTTCAAAAAAGGTCGCTTCGTCAAAGGACTGCGTAGCGCCATAGCGGGCATTCAACGCACGAACCACATCGAGCAAGGTCTTTTCGCCATCGGTCAAACGCATGATTTCCAAGTCCAACAAGGCCGCCATCACCGCCCCGCGTTGGTAGACTTGGCCGTATTGCTTCTTCCAAGGTTTTTCCAGGACGTTGGTGCTCATTTCGGTGAAGGCCATTTTCTCGGTTGGGTAGCGACTGGCCGACCGAATTTTCCCCTCCAATAAAGATTTGAGGTAGGCCTCTTGGGTCATCACGCCGCCCTGGACTTGGGAGAGCCCGGCGAAGTATTCGGTCACGCCCTCATAGAGCCAGAGGTGCTGAGACATCACCGGATCGGCGTAGTTGAAGTGGCCAATGCACTCCGAATGCAAGCCCAGCGGGGTGAGGATGTGCAGAAATTCGTGGATGCAGACGTCTTTGATTTGGTCCAACACCAAATCGTTCCCAAAGTCGGGCAAGAAATACGTGGAGGAGTTGCCGTGCTCCAGGGCGCCGAAGCCTTGGCCGATGATCTGACGTAGAAGCTTAAAGGCCTTGCCAATTTTAATGTCCCCCTCCATCAAGCTTTGAAACTCCGTGTAGTCCTTGATGTAGAAGAGGAAAGCGTAGTTGTCCACGGGAAGTTCCCCACCCAAAAAGGTCGCGATGGCCTCCATGGATACCTTGACCTCGTCGTAAATGGCGGCGCTCAAGGGGCGGCCGCTTTCGCTGTACACGCTGAGGGTCACCTTGCAGTTGGCCACGTGGAAACTGGTGGTGTCGGGCACCGTGACCATGATGGGACAGTCCATCAAATGGTGGTAGTCCCGGGCTTGAAAGGATTGGATGCGGTTGTCCCCCAAGTACATAGCTAGACCTTGCTCCACCTGGCTGGGAAGGGCGCTCACCCCCAGCATGTTTCCGGGATAGTGCAACTGCACCTCCACGGGCTCTTGCTCAAAGCCGGGGAAGTAGCCAAAAAATCCCGCATTGTTCAGCAGATAGTTCTCGCGTTCAGCGATGTTGGTGCCCGCGGGCTCAAAAATGTGGTTCTTCCGAACGCGCGCATCGTACGTGTCATTCACGCGGTAGGTTATGCGGTCCGGTAGCCCACTCAGCTTGAAGGTGTTCTCTCCCTTTTTGCGCACTTTAATCCGGGTCCCGTCCGATTTGTAGGCTTCCAAGCCCTTGATGTACTTGCCGTAGTCCTCGGTGGCGTAGGTCCCTGGAATGGTTTTGGGAAACTGCCAAACGATGGGCATATCCTCTAGGTCTCCTGGAAAAGCGGGCCAATTTACTTCCGCCGTGACTTGTACTTGGTCGCTGCCAAAGACGCGCATCAGATCTGCGGTGTAGGTGATGAACGGGGCTTGAGCCCAGGCGGTCAGGCTGCTGAAGGACAGAGCCGTCCAAAGGAGGGTGCGCATGATTTAGAGTCTAGATTCGGCGTACAAGGTGAGGCCTTCTTCCGTCATAAGCCACAACTTTCCTGCCATTCGGGGGTCGTACATGTTTTGAAGGTTGTCTACATCGTCTAAATAATCCGAACAGCTTTCGTCCAAATACACGCTATGTCCAACGGGCAGGTAAAGGGTGAATCGGGCATTTTGACCGCGGAATCTATCGTCCAGCGGGAAAGAGATGAGGTCGCCCAAAACAATGCTGTCGCCTTGAAGCGTGATGTCGTAGTGGACCCGGTCGGCTTTCATGCGCGCCTCGCGGCGGTTGGAGCCCCGAGACTCCACAACGCATTCGAGGCTGGGAACCTGGCGCATGCTCTGCTTGACGTCTAGGGCAATGCCGTCGTAGTAGAGTTCCAAGCCGTCCATAAACTCGCCCAAAGACAAGTGATTTTCCGGGATATCTAGCTCATTTGGGCTGACAGTCAGCACCCATTCGGTTCGTCCTTCCGCCAAGGGAATGGCTTCAATGTGGCGAGCTTCTTCGCGGAATTCCAAGCCCATTTGTATGCCCATCACGACCCAAATGATCACACCGACCAGGGAGCTCAAAATAGCCGTGCCATGAATCCAGCGCCAGGATGCGCGCGGAATGTCTACCCGAAACGTGAAGCGCAGCACAAGGGCCGTGATTTCAATAACGATACCGAGCACCGCGGCAATCGTCGCCAGCCACAAAACGCTCATGCTCATGCTGCTGGGAAGCACCGTCATTGCCATGGCGAAAATGGGCGTGCCCTGGGTCCAATCCGACTCAAAGCTGAAGCCGTTGGTGGACACCACGATGAGCGCGATACCCGCAGCCGCAATGCCGAGGAGCATAAAAAAGCCGATGACCCGGAAAACGATGCCCACCAAGCCACCAATAGCTTCAATGATGGTGCGCAGTGCGCCGCCAAGTCCAGAGGCTGCACGATCTACCGCGGGACGTACTTCTTCTGCGCCCGCTTGAAATCGGGACTTCATGCGCTGCGCCTCCTCTTCCACCGTTTTTTTGATGTTGTCTAGCGTGATGTCCTCGCCGCGCATGGCCAATTTCTCAGCCGTAGTACGTGCGCCTGGGATGGCGGCCCAAAGAATGAAATAGGCAATGGGCCCTGCTCCACTGAAGAGGAGAAGCAAGAAGAGTACGCGAAAGATGACCGGATCCAGGCGGAAGTACGCTGCCAAGCCTCCACATACACCTCCTACAAACCCATTTTCTACGTCGCGGTAGAGTCGGCGAACGCGCTTTTCGTTCCCTTCTCCAGCTCTGGAGGTATCGTAAGACGATGGCTGAGGATCGCCGTCGCCAAAGTCCTCCGGCTGGCCCAAGGTGCGGATGGCCGCGTCTACCTCCGACAGGCTGATGACTTGCTTGCCGGGGCTGAGGTGGGCATGGAAGAGTTCGGCCAGTCGCGCTTCGATGTCCGCGATAATTTCTTCACAGCCCTCTACATGCTTGAGCTGGGCACGCACCGCGTCCAAGTAGGCCCCCACACGTTGGTAGGCGTCCTCATCCAAGTGGAAGAGCATGCCGCCTAGATTGATATCGATGGTTTTTTTCATGACTTAGAGGGAGTTAACAGCGTTGACAAATGCATTCCATTCCTGGTCCAAAGCGTCCAGCAATCGCTCGCCATTCTCGGTGAGCTTGTAGTATTTCCTGGGAGGTCCTGATTTGGATTCTTCCCACCGGTAGTCCAGCCAACCCGCATTTTTTAAGCGCGTCAGCAAGGGGTAGAGGGTTCCTTCCACCACTAAGAGGTCTGCCTGCTTCAGGGCTTCGGACAAGTCTGAGGTATAGGCCTCTCCTTTCCGAACCACCCGAAGCACACAGAGTTCCAGGACGCCTTTGCGCATTTGAGCCCGTGCATTCTCAGTATTCATGTTGACAAAGATATAGTTAATATTTGGTACTATGCAACACATAGTACCGAAAATCCCTTTGAGAGACTCGTTGGCTCAATTGTTGTGCACATGGAGAATAACGAGAGTTTCGTCTGTTTAACTTTGTTCTATGCTCACACCCTTCAACTTCCAGAAGTGGCTGGAAGAACACCGACATGAACTCGTTCCCCCTGTGGGAAACAAGAACTTAACTCCCGACTCGGAGGACTACATCGTCATGGTCGTGGCTGGCCCCAATGCCCGCAAAGACTACCATTACAATGAAACGGAGGAGTTCTTCTACCAGTTAGAAGGACGCATAACGGTCCGCACTCAAGTGGATGGTAAAGTGGTTGACCATGTCCTGGAGGCTGGCGATATGTTCGTGCTCCCCGCCAAGACGCCACATTCGCCCATTCGAGATGCCGGCAGTATCGGTTTGGTGGTCGAGCGCAAACGTGCGGGTAAGGGCTTTACCGATGGATTGCTGTGGTTTTGCGATGCCTGCAACCACCCGCTGCATGCCGCTTATTTTGAACTCAACAATATTGAGAAGGATTTTCTTCCTCATTTCCAAGCATTTTATGGCAGTGACGACTTGCGCACCTGCAAGAGTTGCGGCCACACGATGGATACTGATCCCCGCTTCACCAAATGAATAGAGCTACCCGCAACGAAGAGGACTATTTAAAAATGCTTCTTCGGCTCAAGATGACCGATGAAACCATCGGTACCAATCACTTGGCCGCCAAACTCAACGTAGCACCGCCCAGTGTGACCTCCATGCTGAAAAAGCTGAAGTCACGCGGCCTGGTGAACTACAAAAAATATGGTACCATCGGCTTGACTCCATTGGGAGAGCGCATTGCCATTTCCCTGCTGCGTCGCCACCGCATTTGGGAGGTTTTCTTGCACAAAAACTTGGGCTTTGACTGGAACGAGGTGCACGAAATTGCCGAGCAGCTCGAGCACGTTCGCAGCGAAAAACTCATCAACAACTTAGAAGAATACTTGGGTTTCCCAAAAACGGATCCCCACGGCGACCCCATTCCCACGGTGGACTTGCTCATGCCTAATTACGAGGGCTATCCCTTGACGCAATCGCGCACGGGACAGCATTGCCGCCTGATATCCGTTACAGACGATTCCTCTGAAATCATCTCCCAGCTCGACGCCATGGGCATGAAATTGGAAACGGAAATGGACATCTTGGGGCCTGGTGCTCCGGAAGGTTCCATTGTGGTTCGTCACAACGGACGCGTCAATATGATTCGGGAGGAGCTTGCCAAGAAGCTCTACGTCGTCTGAGGCCCGTTCAGCCAGTCTAGCGCATTGCTGCCTAGAAGCTTTGCTTTTTTCTCCGCCTCCCAGGGCATTGTTTGAATTAAACGCCCGGGTTCCAGCTCTCCAAGCGGGAAGGGATAATCCGTGCCCAAGGCTACTTTGTCCTCGCCCACTAGGTTGGTAATTAGGTCGAGCATGACCGGGTCGTGCACCAAACTGTCGAGCCAAAACTTCCCCATGTAGCTACTTGGCGCCACGGGGTTGTCCACGGCACAGAGGTCAGGGCGAACATCAAAGCCATGTTGAATTCGGCCCAAGGTCGCAGGGAAGCTGCCCCCGCCATGCGCAATCGCTACGCGCAGATTCGGCAGTCGTTCTAAAACGCCTCCAAAAATCAGTGAACAAAGGGCGCGGGAGGATTCGGCCGGCATGCCCACCAGCCAGGGGAGCCAATATTTGGGCATCGTGGGCGTGCCCATCATGTCCCATGGGTGGACAAAAACAGCCATGCCCAAGCGTTCGCAGGCCTCAAAAACGGGGAAGAGTTCGGGTGCGTCCAGGTTCCACTGTTCTATGTGGCTTCCGATCTGAATACCCTTCAAGCCGATGGCCTTACAACGCTCTAGCTCTTGGATGGCCAAATCTGGTGCCTGCATGGGCAGCGTTCCCAAACCTTCAAAACGCGTAGGGTAGCGCTGGACGATGCCCGCGATGTGGTCGTTCAGGAAGCGCGCTACTTCTAACGTGTCCTTGGGCTGAGCCCAGTAGCTAAACATAACGGGGACGGTGGACAGCACCTGCACGTGGACGCCGTGGTGATCGCATTCGCCCATTCGGACCTCGGGATCCCAGCAATTGGCCTGAATCTCACGGAAGAATTTGTCGTCCTTCATCATGCGTGCGCAACCGGCACAGTGGTGGTCCAAGGTCACAAAACCCCCATAGCCAAAGCGTTGCGCAAAGTGCGGAATGTGTTCGGGCAAGATGTGCGTGTGGATGTCAACCACCAAGGGTGAAGTGTGCATAGCGAGGGCAAATGAGGGCTTGGGCGAAGATAGGGAAGCGCTACCTTTGTACTTTGACTTCCATCTGATGAGCGACGCCATCCACCATGAATGCGGCATAGCCCTCCTTAGGCTCCGCAAGCCCCTGGACTACTACCTGGAAAAACACGGTACGGCGCTCTATGGCCTGAACAAAATGGTGCTCATGATGGAAAAGCAGCACAACCGCGGCCAGGACGGTGCCGGTCTGGCGGGCGTGAAGCTGGATATGGCTCCTGGACAGCGCTACATCAGCCGCTACCGTTCGGTGGAAGCCAAGCCCATGCAGGACATCTTTCAGCGCATTCAGAATCGGATCAATACCGTTTTGGACGGTCAGCCCGAACGCCTCAAAGACGCCGCCTGGGTCAAAGAAAATATTGCCTTCGCCTGTGAGGTCTATTTGGGCCACCTGCGCTACGGCACCTACGGCGGCAACTCCATCGAGGCCTGCCACCCCTTTTTGCGTCAAAGCAACTGGATGAGCCGAAACCTCATCGTCGCCGGCAACTTCAACATGACGAACGTCAAGGAACTCGTCGACGAGCTCATCCAATTGGGGCAGCACCCCAAAGAGCGCGCCGATACCGTCACGGTGATGGAAAAAATTGGCCACTTCCTCGACAAAGAGAACGAGCGTCTCCACAAAGAAGCGAAGGACGTATTTGGCATGAACAAAATGGAGCGCAGCCGTTACCAGATGGACAACCTCCAGCTGCCCCGCGTATTGCAGAAAGCTTCCCGCGCTTGGGACGGCGGCTACGCGATGGGCGGCATGGTCGGCCAAGGCGATGCCTTTTTGCTGCGCGATCCCAATGGCATTCGGCCCGCTTACTACTACGTGGACGATGAAGTTGCCGTGGTGGCCTCCGAGCGTCCTGTCATTCAAACGGCCTTTGGGGTCGCCTACGAGGACGTCAAGGAAGTGCCCCCCGGAGCGATGATTTGGATTCGCCGCAACGGGGACGTGAGCATTGAGCAGATTTTGGAGCCGCGCGAGCGACTGGCCTGTTCCTTTGAGCGCATCTATTTCTCGCGCGGAAATGACGGAGCCATTTACCAAGAGCGCTTGGAACTGGGCCGTCGATTGGCCGATCGCGTGCTAGATGCGGCGGACCGAAATTTTGACGACACCGTCTTCAGCTTCATTCCAAATACCGCCGAAATTTCCTTCTACGGACTCCTCAAGGGGGTGGAGGATGCACTGAACGAGCGCAAAATTGAGCAAGTCAAGGCCTTGGGCTCCGACTACAGCGCGGACGACCTACGCCACATTCTCACGCGCCGCCCACGCCTCGAAAAAATTGCTTGGAAAGACGTCAAGCTCCGCACCTTCATCACCGAAGATGCCGGCCGCGAGGACATGGTTTCCCACGTCTACGACAGCACTTACCACGTCATTACCCCTAAGGACACCGTCGTGGCCGTCGACGACAGCATCGTACGAGGCACCACTCTGAAGCAAAGCATCTTGAAAATGCTCGACCGATTGGGCCCAAAACGCATCATCATCGTTTCCTCGGCCCCCCAAATCCGCTACCCCGATTGCTACGGTATCGACATGGCGAAGATGGGCGACTTTGCCGCTTTCCGTGCCGCTGTATCCTTGTTGGAAGAGCGCGGCATGTGGCATGTTTTGACGGACGCTTTGGTTGCAGCAAAGGCCGAGCTTGAAAAGCCCATGGAGGAGCAGCAAAATGCTGCAAAAGCGGTGTATGCGCCCTTTACGGCGGAGGAAATTTCGGACCGAATTGCCCAAATGCTCACCCCCGCCGGCGTCCAAGCCGAAGTGAAAGTCATCTACCAGACCATCGAAGACCTGCATGCATCGTGCCCCGAAAACCTCGGCGATTGGTACTTCACCGGCAACTATCCTACCCCTGGCGGCACACGCGTCGCCAACCGCGCCTTCGTGAACTACATGGAGGGCAGCAGTGCGCGGGCGTACTGAGGCTAGGGAGCTTGAGGGCTTGGTAAATCAACGGAAAGTCCCGGCGCGCGGCGAAGGTCCACCACTCAGTTTAAGGGTAAAAGAGATTAAGCGTTTAAGCGAAAAGCTACAGCGCAAAGCGCGTGCTCTCTAGCTTCCTAGCTCTCTAGCTTCCTAGCCCTCTAGCTACAGGGCAAAGCCCGAGCCACCTAGCACGCCGAAGGCGCCTCTAGCTACTTAAAGGGATCCCCAAATTTCACATCGTTGGCCAACGACGCGTCGTCCAGGGTTTGGAGGAATGCGACAAGGGCTGCCTTTTGGGCCGGGGTGAAATTGGGGGTAACGGGGTCGCCATTCGGACCACGAAGTTGTGGACTCAAATTGGGATGGTCCTGGACGCCGGTGCTGTAGTGATCAATCACTTGGGCCAAGGTGGCGAAACGACCGTCGTGCATGTAGGGGCCTCGGCCTGTTAGATTCCGCAAGGATGGAACTTTGAAGAGCCCGACTTGGGCAGGATTTCCGTTCACGCCGCCCACTCCCGCATCGGTGGTTGTGGCATCTAAACCGTTGTTGCGTGGACCTGGAGCCGTAAAGGCTTCGGTGCCGTGGCAGGTCACGCAGGCACCGGGGACGGGTGGGCCGCCGGGGCCGGGAGGCACGCCAAAGAAGAGGGCCTTGCCTTGGTTTTCTTGAGCGGTAAAATTGGGGAAGGGGTCCCCGGGCGCATTCACTTGGGCGCGGCCTTGGTCGTAGGGCGCTTGGTAGCTCATGATGCTTCGGACAAATTGCGCAAGGGCCTGACGAATGCGTAGTTCGGTGATGTCTTCGGACCCGAACGCCTTTTCAAAAATGGGCGCGTAATAGGGCTGGTGTTCGACACGTGCCAAAAGGGAATCGATACTCAAGCCCATTTCAACCGGATCTTGAACAGGCATCAAGACTTGTTCTTCCAACGTGCTGGCGCGCTCGTCCCAAAAGAAGGCTCCATTGGCATAGAAGCGGGCATTGCTCAAACCCATGGAGTGGCGCCCCGTGAGGCCGCCTTCGAAGCCCTCGCTGAGCGTCTTGCTGTCCCCAAAGCCTATCGCTTGTTGGTGGCAATTCGCACAGGCGATGCTGCGGTTGGCGGATAGGTTTTTATCGTAGAAAAGGACGCGGCCCAGGGTGGCTCCGTCGTCGGTGACGGGATTGGTCATGGGCGTATTGTCCGACGCCAGAACGTTGGCTTGGGCAAAGTGGGCGGGTAGTTCGCTGGGCGTGTAGTCGTACGGGGTTTCGGGGAGGTTGAGGTATTCGGCAATGGGATCGCCGGGGAGTTCGGGCTGGCAGCTCGCAAAAAGCAGGGCGGCGGGAAGCAAAAGGTATAGGCTACGGTTCATGGCTATTGGACGTCCGAAAGGCAATTGGGTTTAATGCGAACCGAAACGGGTGGCCGTGGTTACCTTAGGAGCGTGAAAATTTACACTAAAACAGGGGACAGCGGGAAAACCAGCTTGTACAGCGGCCAACGCGTGTCCAAGGCGGATTTGCGCTTGCATGCGTATGGGAGTTTGGACGAACTGAATGCCCATGTGGGCCTATTGCGCGACCAAGCGTCCGACTTTGCGGAGTTGCAGGGGCGCTTGTTGGAGGTGCAGTCGCATTTGTTTTCGGTGGGTTCGCACATGGCCAATGACAATCCGGAGATGGTAGGCAAGTTGCCCGCCGTTCACGGGGAGTGGACCGAGACCCTCGAAGCGTGGATTGATGCGATGGATGCGGAGCTGGAGCCCTTGCGCAACTTTGTGCTGCCCGGTGGGCATGTGCTGGTCAGTCAGGCCCATGTGGCCCGAACGGTCTGCCGCCGCGCCGAACGCTGGTGCACCCAGCTGGACGAGGCCCTACACGACGGCGCCCTGCCCTTGCCCG
>JALQUY010000002.1:20459-32439 GCA_023260615.1 Schleiferiaceae bacterium | reverse complement strand
CAGAAACGCCTTGGAAACCAAAGGCTTAATTCGGGGAAAGAAAGGACTTGCACAGCATTTCAAAAGGAATATATTTGCGCAAAATTCTATTGCCTGACTCCTATGTATTGGACACTTGAACTGGCTTCTTACCTCAGCGATGCACCTTGGCCTGCCACCAAGGACGAATTGATTGATTACGCTATTCGTACGGGTGCGCCTTTAGAAGTGGTGGAAAACCTCCAAGCCATCGAGGAAGAGGAAGCCGAGATCTACGAATCCATCGAAGAAATTTGGCCCGACTACCCCTCGGACGACGACTTCCTCTGGAACGAGGAGGAGTACTGATTCTGCCATTCTAGGTAAATACGTAGGTGGCACAAGGATTGTACTTTTGCCGCTACCATGATTCAAAAGCTTCTTCAGAAGATCCTTGGCGATAAGTCGCAGAACGACCTCAAGGAAATTCAACCTTATATCGACCGAATTCACGCAGCAGAGCAGGCGCTCAGCGGCATGAGTCCGGAAGGCCTGCGCGGAAAAACCGCCGAATTCAAGGCTAAAATCAAAGCCGCATCCGCCTCCCAAGAGGCTGAAATTGCGCAACTCAAAGCCCAAGCTGAAAACGAAGCGGACTTTGAAGTCAAAGAATCGCTTTACAGCCAGATCGATGAACTGACAAAATCAGCCATTGTGGCAGAGGATGCCGTGCTCGAGGAAATCCTTCCCGAAGCCTTTGCCGTCGTCCGTGAAACTGCCCGCCGCTGGTCAGAAGGTCCCATGACCGTAGCCGCTACGGATGTTGATCGCGCCTTAAACGGACAGTTTGATGGCCTCCGCCTGGAGGGCGATCAGGCGATTTGGAACAATACCTGGTCGGCTGCCGGCACGCCCGTCACCTGGAACATGGTGCACTACGACGTTCAGCTCTTTGGCGGTACCGTCTTGCACAAGGGCCGAATTGCCGAAATGGCCACCGGTGAGGGTAAGACCCTCGTCGCGACCCTTCCCGTCTACTTGAACGCTCTGAGCGGCCGCGGCGTCCACGTCGTGACTGTGAACGACTACTTGTCCAAGCGCGACGCCGAATGGATGGGCCCCTTGTACCAGTTCCACGGTTTAACCGTTGACTGCATTGACAAGCACCGTCCCAACAGCGAAGGCCGCCGCAAGGCCTACGCCTCGGACATCACTTTCGGCACCAACAACGAATTTGGCTTTGACTACCTGCGCGACAACATGGCGCGCGATATGTCCGAGCTCGTGCAGCGCGGCCACCATTTTGCCATTGTGGACGAGGTGGATTCGGTCTTGATTGACGACGCGCGTACGCCCTTGATTATTTCGGGCCCTACCCCCAATGGGGACCGCCACGAATTCAACGAGCTGAAACCCTTCGTCGTTGAGCTCTTCAACGAGCAAAAAGCGGTGGCACAAGACGCCCTCATGCAAGCCAAGCGTCTACTCGCGGAAGGCAACAGCAAAGACGCTGGTTTCCAGCTGTTGCGCGCTCACCGTGCCCTGCCCAAAAACAAAGCCCTCATCAAATTGCTGAGCGAGGAAGGCAACAAAGCCCTCTTGCAAAAGACCGAAGGCGTCTACCTCCAGAACCAAGGCAAAGAGATGAAGCTGGTCGACGAGGCCCTCTACTTCTCTATCGAAGAAAAGCACAACCAAGTCAACCTCACAGACCGCGGCATTGAGCTTCTATCCGCCAAGACGAGTGCTGACTTTTTTGTCCTGCCCGACCTTTCCACGTCCCTGGACCGCATTGAAAAGTCCGAGGCCGACATGGCCACCAAGGCGCAGGAAAAGGATGCCCTCTCCCGCGAATACCGCCAGAAGTCCGAGCGCATCCACACCATGAACCAGCTCCTCAAGGCCTACACCTTGTTCGAGCGCGACGTGGAGTACGTCGTTATGGACAGCAAGGTCAAGATTGTCGACGAACAAACGGGCCGAATCATGGACGGGCGCCGCTACTCTGACGGCCTGCACCAAGCTATTGAGGCCAAAGAAAACGTCACCATCGAGGCGGCCACGCAGACCTACGCGACGGTCACCCTGCAGAACTATTTCCGGATGTACCACAAGCTTTCGGGCATGACCGGTACCGCCGAAACCGAAGCCGGAGAATTCTGGGAAATCTACAAATTGGACGTGACGGTCATCCCGACCAACCGCCCCATCGCCCGCGACGACCGCGACGACTTGGTGTACAAGACCAAGCGCGAGAAGTACAACGCGGTCATCGAAGAAATCATCACCCTCCGCGACGCAGGCCGTCCGGTCCTGGTGGGCACCACCTCCGTGGAAATCTCCGAGCTGCTCAGCAAAGCGCTGAACATGCGCAAGATTCCGCACCAAGTGCTGAACGCTAAGCTGCACCAAAAAGAAGCCGACATCGTCGCCGAAGCGGGTCGTCCCGGCACCGTGACCATCGCCACCAACATGGCCGGTCGTGGTACCGACATCAAATTGACCCCCGAAGCCAAGGCGGCCGGCGGCCTGGCCATCATTGGTACGGAGCGCCACGATTCGCGCCGTGTGGACCGCCAGCTGCGTGGTCGTTCGGGCCGTCAAGGCGACCCCGGTTCGTCGCAGTTCTTCGTGAGCTTGGAGGACAACCTCATGCGTTTGTTTGGCTCGGAGCGCATCGCCAGCCTGATGGACCGAATGGGCCACGTCGAAGGCGAAGTCATCCAGCATTCCATGGTGTCGAAGTCCATCGAGCGCGCCCAAAAGAAGGTCGAAGAGAACAACTTCGGCATGCGTAAGCGCCTCTTGGAGTACGATGATGTTATGAATGCGCAGCGCGAGGGCATCTACCGCCGCCGCCGCAACGCCCTCTCCGGCGAGCGCCTTCAAGTCGACATCGCCAACATGGCCTACGACTTGGCTGCCTCTTTGGTCCAAAACACCAAGCCGAGCAACGCCTTCCCGTCCTACGAGCTGGACCTGTTTGAAACATTCGGCATTGCCTCCCCCTTCACGGCAGCCGAATTTGAGAGCAAAAAGTCCCAAGACCTCATCCAGGGCACCTACGAGGCGGCCATGAAGAACTACAAGGAGAAGGCTGCTCGGACCGCCGGCCAAGCCCTCCCTGTCCTCGAAAATGTCCTGCGCGAGCAAGGCAGCAACGTGGAGCGCATCCTGGTGCCCTTCACCGATGGCGCCCGCGCCCTGCAAGTCTCCACCCACCTCCAAAAGTCCGTCGACAGCCGCGGCGCCTCCCTCATCCAAGACCTGGAAAAGGGCATCGTACTCGCGATGATTGACGACAACTGGAAGGAACATCTCCGCAACATGGACGACCTGCGCCAAAACGTGCAAGGTGCCGTCTACGAGCAGAAAGACCCCCTCTTGATCTACAAGCACGAGAGCTTCAACCTCTTCCGCGAGATGCTGGGCGAAATGAACCAAAGCGTCATTTCCTTCCTGTTCCGCGCCGGCCTGCCCGTGGCCGATCCGGCAGCACAAGCTCAAGCCGTTCGTCGCGCTCCTGCCCCCGCGCCCCGCCGCGAGGCCTTGCAGACCAGCGGCCCCGGCAGTGAGGCTCCCGCCGCCCCAACCCGCGGTGCCGCTCCAAGCGCCCCCGCTCCTGCCGCTCCCCGGACGCCCGTCGCTACGGGCAAGAAGATTGGCCGAAATGACCTCGTCACCATCGCCAACATTGTTTCCGGCGAGAAAAAGCAGGTGAAGTTCAAGGTGGCTGAGCCTCTTTTGAGCCAGGGCTGGACGTTGTTGGAGGACTAAGCTAGGTAGCTAGAGGGCTAGAGGGCACGCGCTTCGCGCTGTGGCTAGAAAGCTAGAGTACTCGCTTTTCGTGCTCTGCCCTGTGCCCGGAGTGCTAGAGCGTTCGCTTCGTTTGTTGGTTCGTTCGTTTGTTGGCTAGTTGGGGAACGCGATGCGCTTTCCCTTAAACGCTTATTCTCTTTTACCCTTAAACCCGATTGGGGACCTTCGCCGCGCGCAGGGACTTTCCGCTATTTACGTAGCCCCCTAGCCACAGCGCGAAGCGCGTGCTACCTAGCTACCTAGCCCCCTACCGCCCCAGCCAAGGCTTTGGATCCTGGTTGTTGGTATCCATCCACAGCTCAAAGTGCAGGGTGGATTCGCCCGTTTCGGGATCCGCGGCCACGCGGCCAATGGACTGCTTAGTGGTCACTTTGTCGCCGGTCTTCACGTAGACCTCGTCGAGGTTGGAGTAGACCGTGAAGTAGTTACCGTGGCGGATGAGGACCACTCGGTTTGCTCCGGGAATGCGCACGACGGTAGACACCTCGCCATTGAAAACGGCCCGAACGCCCGACTTACTCGGCGTCCCAATGTCCACGCCTGGATTCTTGATGGTCACCCCTGAGGTACCGGGCACGGGGTTCTCGCCAAAGTTTTGGGTGATGATGCCGCGCTCGACGGGCCAGGGGAGCTTGCCTTTGTTGCTGGCAAAGTCCTTGGCCAGGGCGGCGCCCTCGGGCGTCAAGGCGAAGGAGGTGGAGGAACTGCCCGCTTGGGTGGTGCTGCCGGGGTTTTGGGCCTCGGCTTGTTTGCGGGCGGCCTCGCGCTGGCGCTTCAGTTCGTCTTGAATGATTTTCTGGATCTGTTTTTCGAGCTTTTGCAGTTCGCTGCGCTTCTTCTTGATGTCGGTCGCGATTTGGCTCTCCTTCTTCTTCAGCTTGGCGACGGCGGCCTCTTGTTGGCTCTTTTCGGCGACGAGTTCTTGCTTTTGGGCGACTTCTTGGCCCAGGAGCTGGCGTTTGCGGCCCTGCTCGGCTTCAATGGCGGTGATGGCCTTGGCTTTTTCGGCCTGAAGGGCTTTGATTTCTTCCACTTGCGTTTGACGGAAGCCACTGTATTGACGCAGGAAGTAGAGGCGTTTGAGGGCTTGCTGCAGGTCGTCTGAGGCAAAGACAAAGGCGAGCGCGCTGCTGGGGGTGCCGCGCTTTTGGGCCTCGCGAATCATACCCGCATACTTCTCTTTCAGGGTTTTGATTTCCCCGTCCAAACGTGCAATTTCATTTTTCTGCCTACGGATTTCACGGTCCGAATTCGTGATTTGGGCCTGTACGGTCCGAATCAACTCCTCCCGTGCCTTCACCTTTTTGTCCAAGGCGCGCACTTGGGACAAGGTGAGTTCTTTGTCCTTTTGGGTCTTCTTGAGGATGCCGTTGGCGACCTCGATTTCATCTTGAAGCTGGGTTTTGCGCTGTTCGAGCTTTTCCTTTTGGGTCGGTTGCTGCCCCGACATAGAAAAACTAACGCCCACCAGGGCGAGCATCCAAAGGGCCTGTTTAGAACTCCACGCGCGCATAGCCCGAAGGTAGGGTAAAGGGGAAACTCAACGAAGCGTCTTGCCAGCCTGCTTGACTGGGCTCAAACTGCAAGCGGCCCTCGGAACCTGCGCCCTTAAACTGGGCCGTCCAACTTCCTGAAACGCCATAGTCCACACGCGCCTGAGCTTGGATCGCATCCACCTTGAGCTCTTGGGAAACCAAGCGGTGTGGGGCCTGCTGCGTGAGGACCAGAGTTAGTTCGCCCTGATGTTCGCCGCGCTGGATGGGATAGCGCACCGTCCACAAGGCCTGCTGTCCATCCGAAGAGGCCGTCAAGACCATGCCCACCACCGAGGTGGGCAAGGCTATGGGCTGCGCGGTGAGCAAGTGAATGAGGTCCCAGGTGCTCACGGGCAAGCCCGCATCTGCGAGTCGTGAAATGGGCTCGTTGAGCACCTTGTTGACGATGTGGGCATAGCCTTGGGCACTGTCCGCGTCAACTTGAACGCGCGCCAGTTTGAGTCCTACAAAGGGGTCCGCGATGTCCAACCACACCAGGGGCATGCTGGGCTCTGCGCTGATGCGCACTTCCAAGCGAGCCTTTTGGCTGGAGCCAGGGTAGTCCACTTGGGCGGAGCCTTTGGCGCGGTAGTAGAGGGAGTCCGTCGCAGGGGTTTCGTACTGCCCTTTGAGGGCTTCGAGGACGATGGATTCGTTGGAGCGAGGAGGAGGTGTATGCAAAGCGGTTTCCGTTGGGGTCTTTCGCCACGCGCCGCAGCTGGCCAATAGGGTGCTGGCGGTAAGGAGTACAAGCAGGGAAAGACGGTTCATCGTGCGGTTTCTAGGAGGTCAGACTGGAGCAGCTGCGTACGAATGACACGGACTTCCTCTTCGGTGGCCCCGTTTTCATAGGCCTTGGTGAGGTAGGTTTCCATGTCTTCTTTTCGGTCCAAATGGTAAAAAATTTCCGCCGCATGCAGGCAGGAAGCGGATTGCTGGGCCCCGCCAAATTTCAGGCATTCCCCCATGGCGGCAGCGGCCTTGCCCCACTTGCCTTGGTTCATGAAGACAACCGCCTTGGTGTCCCAGTAGTTGGCATTTTGGGGCTGGTCCTTCAAGGCAGCCTCGACCATCGTCAAGGCGTCATCCAAACGCACCCCAAAGTTGGCCAGGTAGTACGCGTAGTTGTTTTTGGCCTGCGCGTGGTCAGGAAAGAAGAGCAAGAGGCGGTCCATGTTTGCGGACATATTCTCCAAATCCCCCGCATGAAAATAGGCGGTGCCCAAGCGGAAGTAGTACTCCGGCGCCAGGGGGCTATTGCCTTGGTGCTGAGATTGGCTGCGCTTCAGGCCCATTTGGAAAATGGCAATTGCCTGCTGAGGCTGCCCGTTCATGTCCAGCGCGGTGCCGAGGAGCAGGGGCGCACGTTCGTGATCGGGGAAGGCCTCATTGGCCGCAAGCGCCGTGGCCAAATAGCCTTCCAAATCGCCTAACTCGTGGCGGGTGACCGAGAGGTTCTCATACACTTCCCAAAGCGGGCCGTTCTCCAAGGTAAGGCTGTGTTCGTAGGCGTCAATCGCTTCGCGTTTGTCGCCGTGAAAGACCAAGACGTCACCCCGAACGCGGGCCAGCAGCGCAGACTCCGGACGGGCTTCGCAGGCAAGTTTGGACAGGCGGAGGATGGCCTGCCAAGCGGGGTGTTCAGGCGGCAGTTGGGCGCCTTGCAGCTCATCCAGGATGGTCCCAAAGTCCTGGGCGATGGCCTCCTCGGAAAAATCGAGGTTTCGGTAGATGGCCTCAAAGGCCTCCGCCGCTTCATCCTCGCGCTCGCGGCCTTGAAGGAATTTGGCACGGGCCAATTGCAAGCCCAGCGCATCCGGGAAGCGCTTGTGCAAGAGTTCCAACGCCACATAGGCCTCGTTGTCCAGACCAAAGTCGTTCAACAGCAGGCTGTAGCGAATGCCTGCATCGATTTCGTACTCGGGGTATTTAAACAGGCGCGCCATGTTGGCCAAGGCAGAATCGGCCTCGCCCAAGTTGGCGTAGAGATTAGAAATGGCCACAGAACGCTCCATGTTGGGCGGCAAGAAGCTATCGCCGGCTTTCAAGAATAGAATGGCCCGCTCTAAATCCCCATGGCTGTAGGCCGTTTGGGCGCAGACGGAGATGAGCTCTTCGTCCACAAAGTCGCCCCCCAAGAAAAGGCGAAACTGCCCCAGGCGAAGGATCTCCTCGCTGTTCCCCGTCACCCGTGCAATGTTGAACAAAACCGCCACGTCACCGCTGTTGAGCTGGCCGGAATTCAAGCGCTTCTCAATGCGCGCCTTAGCCTTCTCGAATAGCTTGAAGGGCTTGCCTTTTTGGCCCTCCTCCAAGATGGCCATGCCCTCAAAGTAGAGGCTGAGGGCCTTTAAATCTTGCGAAACGAAACGCGGTTCAGCCCCGGTTGGGACCCCTTGCGCCTGAACAGAGGTGCTAAAACATAGGGCCAGAAACAGCCCAAAAATCCACCTCCGCCCCATCTTATCCTTCCAGTCGGCTGTAGTCGCCCAAGCTCAAAGATTGGAAGCTGCCGTCAATATGGGCGTGCTGGCCAATCATGGAATTGTGAAGGCTGATGTTCATAATAGAGGTGTTGGCGCCAATGATGCAATCGCGCAAGGTGCTGTTCTCCACGGTGGAGTTTGCACCGATGCTCACATAGGGGCCTACGGTAGCGTTGACAATTTTCGCGCCAGAGCCGATGAAGCAAGGCTCAAGGATGGTCGCGTTTTCCAAAACGGCATCGGAAGCCACCAGGGTTTCTTCGTTTTTGACAAAGTCCAAAATGCGGCCATTCGTCTCCACGGTCACGTCCTTGTTGCCACAGTCCATCCAAGCATCTACCTGGCCGGGGACCATGCGCAGCCCGTCGTTTTTCATGTTCTCCAAAGCGTGCGTGAGTTGGTACTCGCCGCCGCCTTTGATGTCGTTGTCAATGAGGTACTGCAGTTCCTTTTTTAGGCGCGCACCGTCCTTGAAGTAGTAAATGCCGATAATGGCCAAATCGCTAATAAACTCCTGCGGCTTCTCCACAAAATCGGTGATGCCGCCATCTTCGCTCAGTTTCACCACGCCAAAGGGGCGGGGGTCCTCCACTTGGTTGACCCAAATGACCGCGTCGGCGGAGGCGTCCAATTGAAATTTGGCACGGAACAGCGTATCCGCAAAGGCTACCACACAGGGGCCGTCCAACGCGTCTTCCGCGCACAACACAGCGTGCGCCGTACCCAAGGGCTTTTCTTGGTAGTGGATGCTTCCTTTTGCGCCCAGTCCGGCAGCCACATCAACGAGCATCGTTTCCACTTCGCTACCAAAGTCGCCCACTACATAGGCAATACGGTTCAGGTCACTGCCGACAATTTTCGCGATGTCTTCGACCAAGCGCTGCACAATGGGCTTGCCAGCGACGGGCAATAGGGGTTTGGCCGTAGTCAAGGTATGAGGGCGAAGGCGCGAGCCGCGGCCCGCCATGGGAATGATAATGTTCATCGTCGCTGTGCTAAAAGGTTTGGTTCCCCAAAGGTACAATGCAGCAAGAGGCTGATTTTAGGCAAATTCTCTAGCAAGTAGGCGTTATTTCTGGCCCGAATGCCCAAATCCGCCCGCCCCGCGCACCGTTTCGTCCAAGGATTCGACGGGGGTCCAGTCAAAGCGCTCGTAGCGCGCCACCACCAGTTGTGCTATGCGGTCACCCGGGGCTACCTCAAAGGCCTCCTGTCCATGGTTGATCAAGATGACGCCTACGTCCCCGCGGTAGTCCGCGTCGATGGTGCCCGGGCTGTTCAATACGGTGATGCCGTGCTTGTAGGCCAGGCCCGAACGGGGACGAACCTGCGCTTCGAGGCCTTGCGGCAGAGCGATGTGCAGGCCCGTGGGGATCAAACGACGTTCGCCCGGCTGAAGGGTGACGGGCGCCTCGAGGTGTGCGCGCAGGTCCATGCCGGCGCTATCCACCGTGGCAAATTCGGGCAAGGGGTTGTTCGAACGGTTGACGATTTGAATGTCCATGGATCAGGTGCTTGAGGGTTTGCGGCGAAGCAGATCGCGTTCGGCATACAGCACGATGGCCAGCATCAAACCGGCGCAAAGCAGCGATGGCCAGAGGCTCGTCATCGAATAAAAGGCCGCCACCCAACCCAAGACCGCCGCGCATCCCACGTAAAGCGCTAGTCGAGCGAAGTGGTAGGGCACGGGGTAGTGGTATTGACCGAGCAGCACGCTCAACAGCGCCATGGCCACATAGCTCGCCAAAGTGGTCCAGGCGGCGCCCAAAATGCCCACGCGCGGGATGAAGTAGAGGTTGCCGACGACGGTAATCGCAAAGCCGGTGAGGGTGATGTAGAGGCCCATGCGCGTTTGGTCCGAGAGTTTGTACCACATGGAAATCTGCGTGTTCATCGACAAGAATACGTTGGCCAGCAGCAGGAAATACAGGATGGGCAGGCTGTCCCAGTACTTGGCGTCAATGAAGTATTTGATGCCGTCCAGACCGGCCAAAACGAGGACCATGCCGATGCTCAATATGCCGGTGAAAACCCGTAGGACGTCGGCGAGCTGTTGGCGCGTTTGGGTCGATTGCTTAAAGAAAAAGGGCTCCGCGGCAAAGCGAAAGGCCTGGTTGAAGAGGATGATGAAAATCGACAGCTTGTAAATGGCCGAATACGTGCCCACCGCCTCCTTGGCCTCGTTCAAGGGCATCAGGTACTCGATGAAAAAGCGGTCAGCCATTTCGTTCGCTACGCCCGGCAGGCCCGCCAAAAGCAGCGGAAAGCCAAAGGCCAGCATCGTCTTCCAAATGCCCACATCAAAGCGGCGCTGGATGGCCAAAAACTCGGGCAGCAGCATGAGGATCATGGCGGCGCTCGCGGCCAGGTTGGCGATCAACACCCAGCCTACCTGCAGGTCCGGCAGCCAAAAGCCCGCCTTGGGAAGAATCAAAAAGAAGGCGTAGCAGAGGAGGAAGTTGACAGCGATTTGGGTGATTTTGATGGCGACAAAGCGTTTGGCGCGGCGCTGGGCTCGGAGGCGGGCGAAGGGCACCGCGGCGACGACGTCCATGGCCACAATCCAGGCCATCATGAGGACCAGTTCCTGGCGGTCGCCCATGCGCAGGAGGTCGGCAGCAGGGCCATAGAGGAAGGTCATGGCCGCCAAAAAGAGGGCCGAGCTGGTCAGCAGGCTCCACATCGCGGTCGAATACACCGTGGCTTCCTCCGCTCCTTCTTTCTGGCTGACGCGGAAATAGGCCGTCTCAAATCCATAGGTCAAAATGACCATCAGGAAGGCGATGCTGACATAGAGGAGGGAATTGACGCCGTATTCCGACTTGGTAAGGACGACTGTCAACAACGGGGTCAAGGCAAAATTCAGCACCCGGGCGAGGATGCTGCTGAGTCCGTAGAGGGCGGTATCCCCCATGAGCGATTTCAGGCCCGACATGCTTCAAAGGTACGCGAATGCCCGACTCTTCGCAGGTCTCTTTGCATGGCGTTACTTTGCGGTGTGGATCCCTACTTCTCTCCCTTTTTGACGCCTTCGGTTTTGGCCGAACGCTATCAACTCCTCGCGCCCAAACTGCACCGCACCCCCGTCTTGACCTCGTCCAGCCTCGATGCACTCAGTGGGGCTTCGCTCTTTTTTAAGTGCGAAAACTTTCAACGTTCGGGGGCTTTCAAGATGCGCGGGGTCCAAAACGCCCTGCTAGAATTGGAACGCGCCGGCCTGCCCGCCGCTGGGGTCGTTACCCATTCCAGCGGAAACCACGGCCAAGCCCTCGGCTGGGCCTGCGCCGAAAAGGGCCTGCCCTGCACGGTGGTCATGCCCTCCAACGCCCCCGATTTCAAGAAGCGGGCCGTGGCTTTGACGGGTGCGCGCATTGTCGAGTGCACTCCCACGCTGGCCGCCCGCATCGAAGCGGTAGACGCCGTTCAGCGCGAAACGGGCGCGGTAGAAATCCATCCGTCCAACCAAGCCCCCGTGATTCTAGGCCAAGGCTCTGCTGCTTGGGAACTCCTCGAGGACTGCGCCGCCCAGGGCCAGCCTTTGGACTGGGTAGGGGTACCTGTTGGCGGAGGCGGACTCTTAGCGGGAACGGCTTTCGCCGTCCACGTTTGGAACCAAAAGCACGGAACCTCCGTGCGGGTGTACGCGGGGGAGCCTACGGGGGCCGATGATGCCTTCCGCAGCTTGGCCTCAGGCCAGATTGAGCACAACGAACATCCCCAAACCGTCGCCGATGGCATGCGCACGGAGCTGGGCCACATCAACTTCCCCGTCATCAAAGCGCATGTAACCGCCATCCACACCGTGACGGATCCGGAAATTCTCAGCGGCCAACTCCTCTTGGCCGAACGCCTTAAAATCATCGTCGAAACCAATTGCTCGCCCCCCTTTGCCGCCGTCCTCAAACACCCCGAGGTCTTTACGGGCCATCGTGTGGGCGTCGTCTTGTCCGGAGGCAACTTGGACTTGCAGGCCCACCGCTGGGGAGCCTAGCCAATCCTGCCTTTGTTTCCTGTCACATCTCACCTGATAGCGCACCTGAGGGGGCAACAAAAAGCCCGACCGAAGTCGGGCTAATGCTTGTCTGGTGTGCAAATGCGTAGACTGGGGGGCCAAGGGTATCGAAAAGGCTCAGAAATCTTACCCTTGACGCAGCCTTGAAAAAGGCACCCAATCACTTGCGG
>JALQUY010000002.1:0-20360 GCA_023260615.1 Schleiferiaceae bacterium | reverse complement strand
GGGGGGCCAAGGGTATCGAAAAGGCTCAGAAATCTTACCCTTGACGCAGCCTTGAAAAAGGCACCCAATCACTTGCAGGTACAAATTTCGGAAAAAAAGATATAGTAAAGTGTACACTAAGTTAAAATATTGCTATCTTTGCAAAGAATCTTTCGAAAACGAACGGATTCATCAAGGGTTGTGAGACGCCGCTGAAAATGCGGCGTTTTCTATTTCTAGACCTTTTGGTTTTTCTCTAGCCGTTTTAAACGCTTAATACCCCACCGGTGTCGCCCCATAAGCGCGGGCGTTCCCGGCAAATGGGGTACTTTTGTGGCCGTATGAGCGAGACCTCTTCTTCCCCTTCTTCCAATGCCCCACTTCCCGTGGGGGCCTATCCCATGACCCGCCGGGTGGGTGATCTCTTGTTTTTGTCTGGCGTTGGCCCGCGGAAACCCAAGAGCGACACCAGTGCGGCTTCGGTTCCGGGTTTGGTGTTGGACGCAGAAGGAAAGGTGGTGGACTATGACTTTGAGGCCCAAGTGCATTCGGTCATGGCCAACGTGAAAACGATTCTGGAAGAAGCCGGCGCCCAGTGGGGTCAGCTGGTGGACATTACCGTGTTTTTGACCGATATGAAGCGGGACTTTCCCACCTTCAATCGCTTGTATGCCGAGTATTTCGCGGATGTGAACCCCAAGCCCTGCCGGACCACGGTAGAGGTGCTCTCGCTTCCGACCCCCATTGCTGTTGAACTGAAGTGCATCGCGGCCCTATGAGCCAACGATTCCCCGAGCGCGGTTCCCTGAACTTGCCCATTATCCAACGCGACATCCTCCAATACTGGGAGGAAAACGACGTTTTTGCCCAATCCATCCGCCACGACGGACCTGAGTTTGTTTTTTACGAAGGCCCTCCTTCGGCCAACGGTTTGCCCGGCATTCACCATGTCATGGCCCGCGCCCTCAAGGATGTCTTCTGCCGCTACAAGACGCAGAAAGGCTTCAAGGTGGACCGCCGTGCGGGCTGGGACACCCATGGACTGCCCGTAGAACTGGGGGTCGAAAAGGAACTTGGCATCACCAAGGAGGACATTGGAAAGACCATCACGGTAGAGGAATACAATGCTGCGTGCCGCAATGCGGTCATGCGCTACACGGACATTTGGAACGACCTGACCACCCGCATGGGGTACTGGGTCGACATGGAGCATCCCTACGTGACCTATACCTCTAAGTATATGGAGACGGTGTGGTGGCTTTTGGCCCAAATTCACCAAAAAGGCTACCTCTACAAAGGCTACACGATTCAGCCCTACTCTCCCAAAGCAGGGACGGGTCTGAGCTCGCACGAGCTGAACCAACCCGGATGCTACCGCGATGTGATGGACGTTTCCGCCACCGCGCTTTTTGCTGTGACGCCCAGCGCCCAATCGGACGCCCTTTTTGGCGCCGAGCCTGCGCACCTCATGGCCTGGACGACCACGCCTTGGACGCTGCCCTCTAACACAGCCCTCACGGTGGGTCCGAAGATTGTCTACGCCTTGGTGGACACCTTCAACCCTTACACCAAAGAAAAGCAGCGCGTCATCTTGGCGGAAGCCTTGATTTCCAAATATTTCCGCGAAGAAGACCAGAACGTAGAAGGCGGACCAGAAGGCAAGGTCCTACCCTGGTCGGTGCTTAAAACCTTTACAGGCAGCGAGCTGGTGGGCTTGCGCTATGCCCAGTTGCTTCCCTACACGCTTCCCTACGAGAACGCGGATCAAGCCTTCCAAGTCATCCCGGGCGATTTTGTCACCACGGAAGACGGTACGGGTATCGTGCACACGGCGCCCACCTTTGGTGCAGATGACGCGCGTGTCGCTGCAGCTGCCGGCGTTCCCCCCATGTTGGTCTTGGACGAAAACGGCACGCCCGTGCCCTTGGTCGACCTCCAGGGCCGCTTTGTCGCTCAGATGGGCGATCTGGCGGGCATGTACGTGAAGAACGAGTACTATGCGGACAGCGAAAAGCCCGAACTCAGCGCCGACGAACGCATTTCCATCCAGCTCAAGCAAGAAGGAAAGGCCTTCAAGGTGCAGAAGTACAGCCACAGCTACCCCCACTGCTGGCGCACCGACAAGCCCGTTCTGTACTACCCCTTGGACAGCTGGTTCATCAAGACAACCGCCGTCAAAGAGCGCTTGCAGGCCCTCAACCAAGAAATCCAATGGAAACCCGCCAGCACCGGTACGGGCCGCTTTGGCAACTGGTTGGAAAACCTGAACGACTGGAACCTCTCCCGCAGCCGCTACTGGGGCATCCCATTGCCCATCTGGCGCACCGAGGACGGCAGCGAGCAAATCGTTATCGACTCCATTGAAACCTTGAAAGCGGAGCTCGAAAAATCCGTCGCAGCGGGCCACATGGCCAGCAATCCCTTGGCCGACTTTGTCCCCGGAGACTTTTCAGAGGCCAACTACGCCCAGGTGGACCTTCACCGCCCCCACGTAGACGCCTGGATTCTCACCGCTTCGACAGGCGCGCCCATGAAGCGCGAATCCGACCTCATCGACGTGTGGTTTGACTCCGGCGCCATGCCCTACGCGCAGGTGCACTATCCCTTTGAAAACAAAGAAGCGGTCGATCAAAACAAAGCTTTCCCTGCGGATTTCATCGCTGAAGGCGTGGACCAAACGCGCGGCTGGTTCTTTACCCTCCACGCCATCGCGGGTCTCGTCTTTGACAGCGTGGCGTACAAAGCCGTTATTTCCAATGGATTGGTGCTGGATAAGAACGGCCAAAAAATGTCTAAGCGTCTGGGCAATGCCGTGGACCCCTTCCAAGCGATGGACGAATACGGTTCGGACGCGCTTCGCTGGTACATGCTGACCAACGCCCAGCCGTGGGACAACCTAAAGTTTGACTTTGCCGGTGTGACAGAGGTGCAGCGCAAATTCTTTGGCACGCTTCACAACACCTACGGCTTCTTGGCGCTCTATGCGCAGGTGGACGGTTTTGACCCCAGTGCACCTCAGGTTCCCTTAGCCGATCGGCCCGAAATTGACCGCTGGATCCTCTCCAAACTGAACAGTTTGGTGGCCGACGTCACTGCCGCCCTCGACGACTTTGAGCCCACGCGTGGCTTCCGCCCCATCAGCGACTTTGTTCAAGATGAACTTTCCAACTGGTACGTTCGCCTCTGCCGCCGACGCTTCTGGAAAGGCGAAATGGGCCCCGACAAGCTGGCGGCCTACCAAACGCTCTACACGTGCTTGGACACCATTGCGCGCTTGATGGCGCCCGTGGCCCCCTTCTACGCCGAACAGCTCTACCGCGATTTGCACCCCGAAGCGCTATCCGTGCACACCTCCGACTTCCCCGTAGCCGATACTTCGGCCATCGACAGCGACTTGGAGCGTCGCATGGCCCTCGCGCAACGCTTGAGCTCCTTGGTGCTTAGCGTGCGTAAAAAGGAAAAAATTCGGGTGCGCCAGCCCATTGCGCGCGTGCTCGTCCCGGTTTTGAGCGCCGCTCAGCGCGAAGACGTTCGGGCAGTGGAAGCCTTGGTCTTGGCGGAAGTCAATGCCAAAGCGTTGGAACTGGTGGACGATGCCTCTGGCGTATTTGTTAAACGCGCCAAAGCCAACTTCAAGGCCTTGGGTCCCAAGGCAGGTCCTCAAATGAAGGACGTCGCTGCGGCCATCAGCCAGCTCAGCCCTGAAGCCATCGCTGCCTTGGAGCAAACCGGTACATACACGCTACCCTTGGCCCATGGCGCTTTTGAGCTGAGCGGCGAGGACGTGGACGTACAAACTGACGACATCCCCGGCATGGCCGTGGCATCTGAGCGTGGCACCACCCTCGCGGTGGACCTCACCCTAAGCCCCGAGTTAATTCAAGAAGGCCTCGCCCGCGAAGCCGTCAACCGCATCCAAGGCTTGCGCAAAGACAGCGGCTTGGAGATTACAGATCGCATTCAGGTATGGGTAAGCGGTTCGGAGGAAGCTTTGTCCGCTGTACGGGCGCATGAGGCTTACCTCTGTGCGGAAGTTTTGGCTGACTCCTTGACCTTTGAGGTGCCTGCCGACGGGAGTTTCACGCTAGAATCGGACTTAGAAGGGCATGACGTAGTCTTTGGCGTTCGGAAAGCCTAAGAAGTAACGAACAATTACCGGCTGTAAAACATCGGATTGCGTATATTCGGCTCCTTACTCTTGGAATCATGGAAAATACCCACGAACGATACAGCGACGCGGACTTGGAAGAGTTCCGCGTATTGATCCAAAGCAAAATTGACAAAGCCGAGGAGGACCTCCGCATTTTGCGCGAGCAGTTCACCAACGACATGGACAATGGCACGGAGGACACCTCGCCCATCTTCAAAAGTTTTGAGGAAGGTTCGGAGACCATGAGCAAAGAAGCCAATGCCCAGCTGGCCGCCCGCCAAGAGAAGTTTCTGCGCGACCTGCGTGCCGCGATTATTCGCATTGAGAACAAGACCTATGGCATGTGCCGAGTGACCGGTAAACGCATTGAAAAAGAACGACTTAAGTTGGTCCCCCACGCCACTATGAGCATGGAGGCCAAGATGAAGCAACGGTGAACCCTGCCCTTAAAAAACCGCTGCTTTTGGCAGCCCTTCTGGTCTTCCTGGACCAAGCCCTCAAACTCTGGATCAAAACCACCTTCGCTTTGGGCGAAAGCGTGGAAATTGCTCCCTGGTTTCAGCTCCATTTCACGGAAAACCCAGGCATGGCCTTTGGCATGGAATGGGGCGGCGTGGCAGGCAAATATGCCTTGAGCAGCTTCCGAATTCTCGCCATTGCGGGTATTCTTTGGTACATGAACCGCTTGGCCAAAGGGGGCGCAACCCTTTTTGTCCTCGTCGCTTTTGGCGTGGTGCTCGCGGGCGCCCTGGGCAATGTGGTGGACAGCTTGTTTTACGGCTTACTCTTTGACCGCGGACTCACCTATTCTGCCGAATACAGCGACTGGCTCATCTACAGCGGCATTGCCCAATGGGGAAGTGGCTATGCGCCCATGCTCCTGGGCAACGTCGTCGACATGCTCTACTTTCCCCTCTGGGAGGGTGTTTTACCCGAATGGATGCCCTTCTGGGGCGGCGAATATTTCATCTTTTTCCGGCCCATCTTTAACTTGGCGGACGCTTGCGTGACCGTGGGCGTGGTTCTGCTGTACTGGAGCTCTAGAAATCCAGAAAACTGGGGCCAAAACCGATAAACCCTCTTGCGCATGAAACGCAGTCTCTTTTTTGTTTTTGTAGTTGCCGCTTTCGGGCTGTCTGCCCAGGTATTTAAGTGTGGCAGCCTTCCTCTTGAGTCTCGCGAGAACCTCAAGCGCGATATGGAATTTTTGGCTTCCGACGATTTAGAGGGCCGATTGCCGGGTACCGAAGGCGCCAATCAAGCGGTCGCCTACATCATCCGCAATTTTCAAGAAGCCGGCCTTCAGCCATTCTTCCCGGGCGGCTACACCCAGCAATTTGTGGCCCCACGGCCTGCCCACTTGCCCAAGCATGGCAACTGGATTCGGGTCAAAAACGACAGTCTCTTCGTCAATGAAACCCAGGAAGCCGCACCTGCTTTTGTCCTCTTGCCCTACAGTCAGACGGGCGCGTTTGAAGGAAGTTCGGTCTATGTGAAGGCCGGCATTGAAGGCGTGCACTATTCGGGCCAAGAACTGATGGGCCAAATTGTGACCATGGACTGGGAACTGAGCGCCAAGGATAAAAAGAAGTTCGCCAAGTACTATACGGGGCTTTCAACCCGAATCGAAAACGCCAAAAAAGCGGGCGCCAAAGCGGTCATTTTGCTCGACCGCACCAACAAAAAAGGCATCACCCAAATGATGATTCGCCGCCAACGCGACCTCGGCATTCCGGTGGCCCTGGTAAGTGGAAAGAAATGGGTGCGGAAGCTCCGTCGTACTCAAAAAGATCTTGGCTTCTCCATGTCGATCCAAGAGCGTGGCGCTGAGGCCTACAACGTCGCTGGTTTCCTGGATAACGGTAAGCCCACCACGATGGTGATTGGCGCCCACTACGACCACGTTGGATTGGGCAAATGGGGATCGCGTGACCCTAAAGCCGAGGGACAAGTGCACAATGGCGCAGATGACAATGCCAGCGGAACCGCTGTTTTGCTTGAGCTTATCCGACAAATTCGCCAACACCCTGAAGTCCAAGGTCGCAACGTACTTTTTGTCGCCTTTTCCGCGGAGGAAGACGGCCTGTTGGGATCCAAGTACTTTGTGGAGCATTGCCCTGTTCCCGTGCATGACTTTTCCTACATGCTGAACATTGATATGGTGGGTCGCTTGAACCGTGCCGACAGCTTAATGGTCTATGCCACCGAGAGCGCCACAGAATGGACGAGCATCCTCCGCGACATGCCCTGCGACCAGTTTGGCATTGAGGAAATTCCCGCGCTCTTTCCACGAAGCGACCACGCCTCCTTTGTGCGTGCGGGCATCCCCGCCATCATGCTGCACACCGGTTTGCACGAGGACTACCACGGCCCCACGGACGACCTAGAGAAAATTGACATGGACGGCTTGGTGAAAGTCACGGAAGCCGCACTTGAAATTATTCGACGCGCCGAAGCCCATCCGCGCCTCACCTTTGTAGACATCGCCGTCAAGAACGCGCGCGTCCAATAAACTACCCATGGGGAAAAATCCTTCCATCGCCGTTATCGGCAGCGGATCCTGGGCCACCGCCTTGGTCAAGATTCTCTCGCAGAACAACGACCGCGTGGGCTGGTGGCTTCGTCACGATGAAGACATTCTGCACGTTCAAATCCACCACCACAACCCCAAGTACTTGTCGGAGGTCGAGTTGGACGTGGACAAGCTGGATATGGACAGTGACATCTGCGCTGTCGCTGAAGATTCGGACATTTTGGTCTTAGCCATTCCTTCCGCCTTCCTAGCCGAAGCCATTGAGCCGCTTCGCGAGATTCTGCCGACCAAAATGGTCTTCTCTGCCGTTAAAGGCATTGTGCCGCAAACGCACCAAATTGTCGGTGAGTTCCTCCACGACCACTTTGGGCTGGACTACAGTCAGTTCGGGGCCATTCTAGGACCTTGCCACGCGGAGGAAGTCGCTCTGGAGCGCCTGTCCTACCTAACCATTGCCTCCCAGAACGAGCAACTTTCCAAGGCCCTGGCGAAGAAAGTCAGCGGCCCCGCCATCCAAACCAATTGCACAGACGACATCTACGGCACCGAATACGCATCCGTGCTGAAAAACATCTACGCCATTGCCGCCGGCATCTGCCACGGCTTGGGCTACGGGGACAATTTTCAAGCGGTCCTCGTCAGCAATGCTTTGGTGGAAATGAAGCGCTTTATCAAGGCCGTTCAGCCCATGAAACGGGACATTTCGAAAACGGCCTATTCGGGCGACCTCTTTGTCACGATGTACTCGCCCTTTTCCCGAAACCGCACCCTCGGCAACCTCATCGGCAAGGGCTATACCGTTCGAAGTGCGATGTTGGAAATGAGCATGGTAGCAGAAGGTTACTATGCGACGAAGCTGATTCGGGACGTTAAAAAATCCCGCGAAGTCCGAATGCCCATCGCCTCGGCGGTTTATAAAATTCTGTACGAGGGCAAACCTGCGAAAAAAGTCATCCGCGAGTTGGCGGAAAAACTGAAATAGCGGGACGGGGCTTTGTACTTTTACCCCCATTAACGACAACACAATGGTATCAAGCATTTTTCTGGGCATGGTTGGCCCTTGGCAGATTGTTCTGATCGTGGCTTTGGTCCTCTTGCTGTTTGGCGGTCGCAAAATTCCCGAGTTGATGAAAGGCTTGGGCGGCGGCGTCAAGGAGTTTAAGAAGGCGATGAAAGAAGACGAGGACGAGAAGCCCAAGGACAAGGAGTGACCTATCCAAGTATTGCAAGCCTGCACTCGGCACTTCACGCCGGGGAGACCACCTGTATCCAACTGGTAGAGGCGGCTTTGCAGCGCGCTGAAGAAAAATCCGATCTCAACATTTTTGTGGAGCTCTTTCCGGAGAGCGCCCGGGCCAAAGCGGCTGAGGTAGACGCCAAGCTCCAAGCTGGGCAGGCGGGACCCCTTGCCGGTGTCATCATGGCCCTCAAGGACAACCTGTGCTACACCGGGCATGGGGTGAGTGCGAGCTCGAACATGCTGCGCGGTTTTGAAGCCCAGTTTTCGGCCACCGTCGTCGAGAAATTGCTCGCAGCGGACGCTATTGTTTTGGGCCGAACAGGCTGCGACGAATTCGCCATGGGCTCCTCCAACGAAACGTCCGCCTACGGTCCCGTCAAAAACCCCTTGAACCCTGCGCTTACGCCAGGAGGTTCGTCCGGCGGTTCTGCCGCAGCTGTGGCTGCGGATATCTGCCACGCTTCTTTGGGTTCCGATACAGGCGGCTCCATTCGCCAGCCTGCTGCCTTTACCGGTATTTACGGCGTCAAGCCCACCTACGGACGCGTGTCGCGCCACGGGGTGATTGCCTATGCCTCTTCCTTTGACCAAGTCGGGCCTTTTGCGAAGTGCCTCGACGACTTGGCATTGATTACGGAGGTGATTTCGGGCGGGGACGACTACGATACGACCTGCTCGGACCGCGTCGTGCCTGCCATGCAGCCTGCTGCTGCCGATCGTCCCATGTCCTTTGGCTACTACCGCGAGGTGATTGAAAACGAGGCCTTGGATCCCGCGATTCGCGCCCATTTTGACGCCACCGTAGCTAAACTTCAAGCGGCTGGCCACAGCGTCAAAGCCCTCGACTTTCCCTACTTGGATGCCCTCGTGCCCATCTACTACATCCTGACCACCGCTGAAGCGAGCTCCAACCTGGCGCGCTACGACGGTATTCATATTGGCCACCGCAGCGAGCAGTTTGAGGACCTGGAGTCCTTGTACAAGCTGTCGCGTTCGGAAGGGTTTGGCAAGGAGGTGCAGCGCCGAATCTTGTTGGGCACGTTTGTCCTCAGCGCTGGTTACTTTGACGCCTTCTACGGCAAGGCGCAAAAAGCCCGCCGAGTGGTGCGCGACGCTACGTTGACCGCCCTTCAGGAAGTGGATGCCTTGATTGGGCCCACGACTCCGCACACCGCTTTCCCCTTGGGGCAAGAGTACACGGACCCTACGGTCTTGTACTTGGAAGATATTTTTACCGTTCAAGCACCTATCGCGGGCATCCCTGCGGTGAGTATTCCTGCTGGTCCGCATCCAAATGGCCTACCTTTTGGTATGCAAATCATGGCCGGTCCCTTTGATGAGCCTAAACTCTTCCAAGCGGCCCGCGTTCTAGACCAGCTTTCATGATGCGACGCTTTCTCGTTTTGTTCGTTTTAACGAGCACGATGGCCCTCCAGGCTGCCGTGATGGATAGCATTGTGCCCAAATTTCCGCTGGCGACCAAAGCCGATTCGGCCTATGCTGCTTGGCTCAATTCCCGCGCCGAAAAAACGTTCACCCACCACGCCATCAAGAGCGTAGACACCAACGCTGCAGACATCTTGGGCGTTTCGGAAGCCGTCATTGCGCAACGCTTGGCCACCTTGGACCAGCGTTCTCCTATGGACTTGCGCTTCACGCCCGACGTCAAAAATTCCATCCAGTTTTACCTGGGCCGCCGCAAAGAATTCCTAGGCCGCGTCATTGGCCGTTCGAGCTACTACTTCCCCATCTTTGAGGCCGCTTTGGACCGCTACAACATGCCCATGGAGCTGAAGTACTTGCCCATCATCGAAAGCGCGATGAATCCCTCGGCCACCAGTCCGGTGGGCGCCAAGGGCCTCTGGCAGTTCATGTATGCGACGGGCAAATTGCAGGGCTTGGAAATCTCCTCCTACGTGGACGAGCGCATGGATCCCTACAAGAGCACCGACGCTGCCTGCCGCTACTTGAAGAAGATGTACGACATCTTTGGAAGTTGGGAGTTGGCCTTGGCCGCCTACAACGCGGGTCCAGGCAACGTGTCTAAGGCGATTCGCTATTCGGGGGGCCGAACCACCTACTGGGAAATCCGTCCCTACCTGCCCAAAGAAACCCGCAACTACGTACCCGCTTTCATCGGGGCAGTTTATGCGATGAACTATGCAGGGCTGCACGGCGTCCGCGCAGAGCTCCCGCCCACCACCTTCTTTGACGTGGACACCGTCAATGCCACGGCAGCTGTTGGGCTTTATGACGTTGCGTCCGTTTTGTCCATTGACAGCACGCTGATCACGGTGTTGAACCCGCAGTATAAGTTGCACCACGTGCCCGGCCCCACCAAGGAAGGCAAGGTCTACAGCTTCGTCATCCCCAAAGCGGCGATGCCCGCCTATGTGGCCTTCAGCGACACCTTGTATGCCACAACAGCCCACCGCTTGGCCAAGGCGCCCTTGCCTCCGCCCACCCAGGTGGCCAGTAGCTCTTCGGGCAGCTCGAGCAGCAAGTACCACACCGTGCGTTCCGGCGACACCTTGGGGGCCATTGCGAAGAAGTACGGCGTTCGCGTGTCCGATATCCAGCGCTGGAACGGCATGCGTGGAACGACCATCCGAATCGGCCAAAAACTCAAAGTCAAGGGATGACCTGGAAGGCGCTATCCCTCGGATTTGTTCTGGCCCTCGCGGCATGCCAGCCCGAAGCGGACAGCCCTGAAGCACGCGCCCAACAGCGCAGCAACAGCCTCCCAAGCAGCAACGGCACCCACAACGAGCTCACCCTGTTTTGCGACCGCGACCTTTGGGAAGGCGGCTTGGGCCTGACACTTATTGAATCGCTGGCGGAACCCATGGCGGGCCTCCCTCAGGCCGAACCTCATTTTGATCTTTCGCGCATCGATCAAAAGGCCGTCACCAGCCTGACGAAGCGCTCTAAAAGCATTTTGACGCTGGCCGTCATTCCCGATTCTAGTGCCACGCTGGTAATTCGAGACCTCTGGGCTTCGCCCCAGTTGGTCATTGCCATTATCGCCCCAAGTGCGGATGAGCTGGAACAACGCGTTCGGGCCTCCTTGCCTGAAGTCATCGCCAAATTTGACGCGCACGACTCACGCGTCCTGGCCAGCCGAATTAAGAGCACCCAAAGCGCCGTGGTGCCCACCTCCCTCAAAGAACTAGGCGTCCAAAAACTCACATTGGCCCAGGGCTTCAAGACCACGCTCAACGGCGACGGCATGGCCGTGCTGCGCGAGGACACCCGAAAGAGCATTCAGTACCTGCTCGCTTGGGAGGCTCCTTGGGACGGCGAATACGACCCCAGTCAAGCGCTCCTCGGCGACTTGGACTCCCTACTCAACACCTACTTTGAAGGCCTCCAAGACGGCAGTTACCTCGCGGTAGAGCCTCAGATTCCCGTCATTCAATCCTACCGCCAGCAGGACGACCGACTGACCTATGTGTCGCGCGGCTTGTTCCGAACGCAAAAAGGCTTTGGCGGCGGCCCCTTCCTGCTCTACTCCTACACGGATGAGAAGAACAACCGCGTCGTAAACCTGTGCTACTTGGTCTACGGTCCGAGTATGAAAAAGCGGAAAGTGATGATGGAGCTGGAGACCTCGCTCCAATCCGTGATCCTGAAACCTTAAGCCTGCAGGGCGCGCAAGACGTCCACACTGTGCACTTCGCCCATTCCCGGGTGGTGCCAGCGCAGCCCCAAAAGCAATCGATCCAGCAAACGGTGCCGAATGGCCTTGGTTGGAACGACCTCGCGCTGCTGCATCCAACCCACTAGGGCCGCCGTGGCCTCGGCATCGATAAATTCCCCCTGGCTCTGACCCTCGGGGCAGAACTGCCCTTCTTGAAGGTCAAACTCCCAGCCCGAACGGTAGTCTTCCGGCTCCAATGCAAAACCCAAGTGATGGGCCATCAAGGCGCAGAGCTCCACGGCCGCCATCGCCAAGGAGGTCCCTGGCTCGTCCCAGCGGTGCAGCGCATCCATGACATCGTCGAAAAAGTCTTCGCTGCTGTCCCCCGCCTTCAGTGTCTTGGTCAAGATTTCCGCCGCAAAGAGGCAAAGCGCCTGACACATGGGGTCCGTGGCTAAGCGCTTCCAAACGACTAGCGCACGCACCTCGGAGACTTTTTCAAGCTGTCCCTTGTCCCGGTGGCTCACCACCGCGTCCAAGGCGGTCATGGGCAGCAACAGCGCCGGCCGCATCCCGGACTTGCCCGAACGCACACTGTGCACCATATAGGCCTGCACCCCAAAGGGCCGGGTCCAAATCTTCAGAATATGCCCTTTGTCCCCGTAGGGAATCTTGCTGAGCATGAGCCCATGAACCGCATGGCTGCTCGCTGCACTCATTGTCCCCGAACAATCACGCCTTGCACCACCGTGGTTTGGGTCCCCAGGGGGTCTGTGATCCAGAACAGGTAGATGCCGGAGGGCGCGCGACTGCCGTCCAAACTGTACGTATCCCAGGTAAACTGCCCCCCAGTGGCATAGCCTTCATAGAGGAGGCGGCCATTGGTGTTGGTCACTTTGACATAGCTGTTCGGAACCAGCCCGCGCACGGAAATGGGGCCGTAATCCTGAGGCTGCAGAGGGTTGGGGAAGACTTCCACCGTGGAGAAGCGGTCGGCCGTCGCCGTGGCCGTTCCGCGGTAGGAAAGCAACCCTCGGTTGGTGCCCATAAAGACCTCGCCTGAAGCCGGGTCCACGTAGAGGGCCTGTACGCGGTTGCTCAGCAAAGGACTGTTCTCCTTCGTGAAGTGGTGAATGGTTTCAAGGCCATCGGGGGAAAGCAGAAAAACCCCCGCATCGGAGGTCCCAATCCACTTTCGGTTAGCACCATCCACGACCATGGAGAGGATGTTCTGCCCCGCCAACACTTTCTGGTTGATGCCGTTCTCCGCGACGAGCAGGGCTTGGGCATCGATGGACTTGCCGTTGAACGCATTGTAGGGCGAAAAGCAGACCACCAAGCCGTCGCTGGTGCCCAACCAAAGTTCTCCATCGGCGTCAAAAAGCGCGGCCGCCACCGTAGAGCTGGGCAAATTGCCGCTCCCCACGCCTTTGGTCAGTCGGCGCGTGGAGGTCGACGTACCGGTCACTTGAATGGCCATCCATCCTTCGGTGCGGGACTGCAGCCAAAAGACCCCGTCTTCGTCTTGCAAGAGCGTTTTGACCGTTTCCCCGTTGAAGCTGCCGGCGGGATAGCCCTGCCATTGCCCCGTGGCTGGATCGTAGCGGTGCAAAGGCAGTCCGGACAGTGCATTGCTGACCCAAAGTGCGCCATCCTGACCCCAGCAGAGGCCTCCCGTTCGAACGTCGTTGGGCCCTGACCCCGCGGCCGTCTGCAGGGTGCTATTCGTGTGGTTCCAGGTCTGAACCAGCGTCCCGCCTTGAAATTCTAGAATACCCTTGCCCCAACTGGCCGCAAACCAATGCTCAGGGTCTACGGGGTCGTAGCAGACGTCCAAAATGTCCTTGGCGCCACCCAACGCCGCCTCTTGCAAGGCCGTCCAGCGGCTGCCGTCAAAGTGCATGATGCCCTCGTTGGTATAGGTCGCGGTCCACGTTGGATCCACCGCGCCTGTCAACACATGCAGCCCTTCGGGACTAGCTTTCAGGGCATAGGACTGAGACGAAATAGGGTCTTGTACGGCGCGGTGCTGCGCATAGGAGGGGTTGTCAAAGAAGGTCAAGCCTCGGCCTTTGTTGGCCGTCCAAAGGGTTCCCGCCGCGTCTTCCAACGCATCGTAGGGCGAAAAGCCTTCGTTGTTGCCGTAGCCCGAAGAAATCGTGGCGCCCAAGGCCCCGGAAGCCGCAACCGTGGTAACGCCATAGCTCCGAACCACCAAAAAATGGCCCGCACTCGCGCGCAAGCGGCGCACAACAGGCGCGTCCGTGGTGTCTAGGGCCACTTGGGTCCAGGCCCCAGCCGCTTCCAGCCAAACAGATTCGTCGCCCATGGGGTGGGCCAACTTGGCATTGGGCAAAACTGCGAGGTGCGCCATGGGGACATCCGCCCAAAAAGCGTTTTTCTGCCAACTCGCAGGCAAATAGAGGGGGTCTTGGAGGTGCACCGACCAAAGGCCAGATTCCGACGCCACGAAGAGGCTGTCCCCTTGCACACTGAGGTCGTAGCAGGGGGTGGTCCCGCCATCGCTGCGCAGGAGGTAGGTTCCTTGGATGACCCCAAAGGCCAGGTTGATTTCGACCACCCCAAAGCCTGTGGCGGCAAATGCGCGTTGTTCGGTAGCAAAAACGACTGCCGAAATGCTGGATTTTCCCGGATAGGCGCCGCTGGCGGGGATGTCTGAAATGCGGCGGGTATCGTTCTCCGTCCAGAGGTCGAGGCCGCCGTCCTCATAGCCGATCAAGGCCGTTTTCCCGTCGGGAGAGGCGGCCAAACTCGTGAGGCCCACGTCGCTGATGCCATCGACCGCCGTTGCGGCCATCATGACTTTCTCCACCGGGTCATAGCGCAGTAGTCCGTACTCGCTGGCCACCAGAATTTCGGACTCCAAAGCGGCAATGCTGTGCGTGGCTCGGAGCGGGAAATGGGCTCGCCACGTGCCCACAGGAATACCTTGTGCACCCGCGTTCAACGGGGCAAAAAGCCCAAAAAGGAGGAGGCCAACGAACCGCTTCACGGGACAAAGATGCACTATCTTCGCTCTATGGCCTGCAGTTCGTGTTCATCAAGTTCCGGCGTCCCCAAGGGATGCAAGAGCAACGGCTCCTGTGGAACGGGCGGCTGCAATGCGTACAACGTCTTTGACTGGTTGAGCAACATGCAGTTACCGGCGGGCGAATCCCCGTTTGACTGGGTGGAAGTGCGCTTTAAAAATGGCCGAAAAGACTTCTATAAAAACACAGAAAACCTCTCCCTGCACGCTGGGGAAGCGGTCACGGTGAGCACCCCCAACGGCGGACACGATGTGGGTACAGTTTCGGTGACGGGTGAATTGGTCCGCATTCAAATGCGTAAGGCGCAAGCGGATACCGAGGCAGAGGCTCCCCTGGTCATCTACCGAAAGTCCTCTCAGCGCGACCTCGACCGATGGAAAGAGGCGCGTGACCGCGAAGACGAACTCATGCGCAAAGCGCGTAGCATGGCGGACTACCACAAGCTCGACATGAAGATCAGCGACGTGGAATGCCAGGGCGACGGCGCGCGCGCAACGTTCTACTACACCGCCGATGCGCGTGTAGACTTTAGGGCGCTCATCCGCGAGATGTCGACGGCGTTTGGCCTTCGGGTCGAAATGCGCCAAATCGGTGCACGCCAAGAGGCGGGCCGGCTGGGCGGCATTGGTAGCTGTGGACGCGAACTCTGCTGCAGCACCTGGCTGAAGGACTACCGTTCGGTGTCTACCAGTGCCGCGCGCTACCAGCAGCTCAGCTTGAACCCCACCAAGCTAGCGGGCAACTGCGGCAAGCTGAAGTGCTGTCTGAACTACGAATTGGACCAGTACGCCGAAGCCTTGAAGGCCTTCCCCAAGTCGCAAAAAGTTCGGACCAAGAAAGGCCGAGCGGACGTTCAGAAAATGGACATCCTCACCGGCATGGTGTGGCTAGCCTACCGCGATGAGCCCGGCCGCTGGGTCGCGATGAAGGCGGAAGACTTTTCGGAAATGGTCGCCATGAACCAGCGCGACGAAGAACCCGCTTCGCTCGAAGAAAAAGAGGTCAAAGTCTACATTGAGACCGCCGAGCCGGAGCTTTTGCAACCCGAAGAAGACAGCCTGACGCGCTTTGACCGCCCTAAGGGCGAAGGGCGCGGCAAAAACCGAAAGCGCGGAGGCAAAAACCGCGGACCCAAAGGAGAAGCAAACGCTGGAAGCGCTGAGCGCAGCGATCGCCCCGATAACGGGCCCCGCCCCGAACGCAGAAACCGCGACCGTCCCCGTGGCCCCAAAGCCAGCGCAGAAGGAGTTCCCGCGGGCCAACGCAGTGAAAATCGACCTGCTCAGACGGCGCAACCTTCAGCCAATGCCACTAGCGGAGAGCAAACCCGCAGCGAAAAGCCTCGAGGCAACCGCCGACGCGGTGGACGCAACCGTTCGCGCTCTAATTCCTCCGAAAAACCCCGTCCGAGTGAAAGCTAAGTCCCTGCTTGTTCTCTTTGCGTTGGGCCTAGCGGCACTTGCGTGTCAAGAAGGGCCCTTGGTGCAGTCGGTTACCTCTTTTTCGGAAGATCAGTGGTACCAAGACAGCGTGATCCATGTCGACGTCAACGTGACGGACACCCAAGCGGTGTACCGCGTGAGTTTTCAAATTCGGCACAGCAACGCATATCCCTACAGCAATTTGTACCTGTTCCGGGAAATTCGGTCCGCCCATCAAACCGAATACCAAGACACGGTCGACATTCGTTTAGCGAATGAGGCAGGCGCTTGGAACGGCAGCGGTGTGGGCGCGTTGAAAACCTTGGAACTGCCCTACCGCCAGGCGGGCCTGCGCTTCCCCAAGCCGGGCACCTACCGATTCCGCTTCCAGCATGGGATGCGCGATGAGCCGCTGGTGGGCATTCGGGACTTTGCGCTGACCATTGAAAAAGAAGAAGAACCTACGGAAAACTAAGATGGCACCTACGGATACGGATTTTCGCACCTACGTCAAGTACTTCTGGATCCTCGTGTTTGGGGCGCCCCTCGCCTTGGTTCTTGCGCTGCTGTTGACGTGGGCCGGGCTCTTTGGCGAACTGCCTTCCACGGAAGAAATCGCCAATCCCAAGAGCTTTTTGGCCACGGAAATTCTGTCTGCCGACGGCAAGCAAATCGGAACCTTCTTCATGGAGAACCGCGTCCATGCGGACTACAGTGAACTTCCCCCGCACTTGGTCAACGCCTTGATTGCGACGGAAGACGAGCGCTACCGCGACCATGCGGGCATTGACTTTAGAAGTTTGGGCCGTGCCGTCGCCACCCTGGGTACCGGAGGTGGGGGCTCTACCATCACCCAGCAGCTGGCCAAGCAGATGTTCCACGGCGAGGGCTCCAGCAACATCTTTGCACGCGTCATCCAAAAGCTCAAGGAGTGGGTGATTTCCCTGCAGTTGGAGAGCAATTACTCCAAGGAGGAAATCATCGCGATGTACTTCAATCAGTTTGACTTCCTCTACCAAGGGGTGGGCATTCACAACGCGGCCAACGTCTACTTTGGCAAACTGCCCTCCGAGCTCAACGTAGAGGAGGCGGCTATGCTGGTGGGCATGTTCAAGAATCCGTGGTCCTACAATCCCGCGAAGTCGGACCGCCAGGATATCGCTTTAGCGCGCCGAAATACCGTCCTGCGCCAAATGGAACGCAACGATTTCCTCACGGAGGAAGAAGCGGATAGCCTCGTCGCCCTTCCTTTAGTGTTGAGCTTCCAGCGCCAGGGACACGACCAAGGCTTGGCCCCCTACTTGCGCGAGTACATCCGCTCCTACATGAAAGACTGGATCGCCGACCATCCCAAGCCCGACGGTAGCACCTACAACCTCTACACCGACGGCCTGAAGATCTACACCACCATCGACAGCCGCATGCAGCGCATGGCCGAAGAGGCCGTGGAGCGCCACTTGACCAACCTACAGGCGCTGTTCTTCCAACAAATTTCCAAGCGCAAAGCAGGTCCCTTCTACTTCCAAGGTGGTGACTCCTATGCCGAGGGCCAAAAAATCATAGCCCGCGCGATGCGTCAAACGCCGCGCTACCGCCACTACCAAGATTCGGGCTGGTCAGACGAGCGCATCGTGAAGGAATTCAAGTCGCCCCGCGACATGAAAATCTTCGCCTGGGGAGGGGACCGCGACACCGTCCTGAGCCCATGGGACTCCATCCAATACTACAAGAGCATCTACCAAGCCGGTCTGCTCAGTGTAGAACCCCAGACGGGCTTTATCAAGGCCTGGGTGGGAGGCATTGACTTCCGCCACTTCAAGTACGATGCGGTCAAGCAAGGCCGCCGCCAGGTCGGTTCTACCTTCAAGCCCTTTGTCTACGCCGCAGCCATTGCGGACAAGAAGTATTCGCCCTGTATGCAGGTGCCCAACATCCAAACCTGTATTGAGGCAGGCCAATTTGGCCTGGCAGAACCTTGGTGTCCCTCCAATTCGGACGATGAATACGGTGGGGTCCTCACCTTGAAGCAGGCTATCGCCGGTTCGGTGAATACGGTCACGACCTACTTGATGAAGCAGATTGGCCCCCGCCCGGTCATTCAAATGGCCAAAGCCTTGGGCGTGACCTCCGACATCCCAGAGGTGCCCTCTATCGCCCTGGGAACCGTCGACCTCAGCATCTTTGAGCTGGCCGGCGCCTACACCGCCTTTGGCAACCAAGGCCTCTACACCGAGCCCATCGTCATGCTCCGCATTGAGGATAAAAACGGCGTCGTCCTGGACGAATTCGCCCCCGAAACCCGGGAAGTCTTCTCCCCCGAAATTGCCTACACCATGGTCAACCTCCTCCAGGGCGTGACCCAGAGCGGTACCGGTGTTCGCCTTCGCCACACAGGAGCGGGCTACGGCAGCTACGTAACGGGCTACCCCTACGGCTTTGACAACCCCATCGCGGGCAAGACGGGAACGACCCAAAACAACTCCGACGGCTGGTTTGTCGGCATGGTGCCCAACTTGGTGACGGCCGTTTGGACCGGCTGTCAGGACCGTTCTGCGCACTTTGGCTCCACCACCTACGGACAGGGCGCGACGACCGCTTTGCCCATCTGGGCGCTGTACATGAAGGACGTCTATACCGTCCCCGAGTTAGGCATTCGACGCGATGGCTTTGATCGCCCCGAAGGCCCCATTACGATACCCTTGGATTGTGCTACGTTCTTGGCGGAATCCGCTGAATTGCGCGATGAGCGCTCCGAATACAACTAAGCATGATTAAAAAAGTAGTCCCCAACGCTCAAGCCGCTGTGGACGGCATCGCGGACGGCATGACGGTCATGTTCGGCGGATTTGGCCTCTGTGGCATCCCCGAAAACGCCATCGCCGCCGTGCGCGCCACCGGGGTAACCGGCCTCACCTGCATCTCCAACAACGCAGGCGTGGACGGCTTTGGCCTGGGCCTCCTGCTAGAAACGCGCCAAGTGCGCAAAATGATTAGCTCCTACGTGGGCGAAAACGACGAATTCGAACGCCAAATGCTCTCCGGGGAGCTCGAGGTCGAACTCATTCCCCAAGGCACCCTCGCCGAGCGTTGCCGCGCCGCAGGCGCCGGCATCCCCGCCTTCTACACTCCCGCCGGCTACGGCACGGAAGTCGCCGAAGGCAAAGAGGTGCGCATCTTCAACGGCAAGCCCCACATTTTGGAGCACGCCTTTGACGCACAATTCGCCTTCGTCAAGGCGTGGAAGGGCGACGAAGCGGGCAACCTCGTTTTCAAGGGTACGGCCCGAAATTTCAACCCCATGATGGCCATGGCCGGCCGGATCACGGTCGCGGAAGTCGAGGAGCTGGTCCCGGCCGGCACCCTGGATCCCAACAGCATCCACGTCCCCGGCATCTTTGTCCACCGCATCTTCCAGGGGGACCATTTTGAAAAACGCATTGAACAACGCACGGTCCGCCCGCGCGCCTAAACCCATCCGCCATGGCACTTGACAAAAACGGCATCGCACAACGCATTGCACAAGAGCTCCAGGACGGCTGGTACGTCAACCTGGGCATCGGCATCCCCACCTTGGTGGCCAACTACATTCCAGAGGGCATTGACGTCGAATTCCAGTCCGAAAACGGCATCCTCGGCATGGGCCCTTTCCCCTTTGAAGGCGACGAAGACGCCGACCTCATCAACGCCGGCAAGCAAACCATCACCGCCCTCCCAGGCGCCAGCTTCTTTGACAGCGCCACGTCGTTTGGCATGATTCGGGCCCAAAAAGTCCAGCTCACCGTCCTCGGCGCCATGGAAGTATCTGAAACCGGCGACATCGCCAACTGGAAAATTCCGGGCAAAATGGTCAAAGGCATGGGGGGCGCCATGGATCTGGTCGCCAGCGCCGAAAACATCATCGTCGCCATGCAGCACACCAACCGCGCCGGCGAATCCAAGGTCCTTCCCGCCTGCACCCTGCCCCTCACCGGCGTAGGCTGCGTCAAAAAAATCGTCACCGACCTCGCCGTCCTGGAAGTCGATGCCCAGCGCGGCTTCATCCTGCTCGAACGCGCCCCCGGTGTCTCCGTTGAAGAAATCGTCTCCAAAACCGCGGGCCGTTTGGTCGTGGAGGGAGAGATTCCGGAGATGGTTCTGAGCTAGAGGGCTTGATAAAACAACGGAAATTCCCGGCGCGCGGCGAAGTTCCACACCACGGTTCAAGGGTAAAAGAGATTAAGCGTTTAAGCGAAACGGCCACAGGGCAACGCCCGAGTTCTCTAGCTCTCTAGCCACAGGGCAACGCCCGAGCTTCCTAGCTACAGCGCGAAGCGCGTGCTTTCTAGCTACCTAGCCCCCCAGCTTCCT
>JALQUY010000029.1 GCA_023260615.1 Schleiferiaceae bacterium | reverse complement strand
ACGCCGGATGCGCGTGTGTTGCGGTAGAAAATATCCGCGTAACCGCCCAAGGACACCACGCCCTCCTGGATGCGTGCACCGCCCGAATCGTTCAATCCAATAACGGGACAGCCGTTTTGCACCGCAAGGTCCAGGATGCGGCAAATCTTTTCAGCGTGGGCCTCCGCCAGGGACCCTCCCAAAACGGTGAAATCCTGCGCGTAGGCATAAACGGTGCGGCCGTTTACCGTTCCATAACCGGTCACCACGCCATCGCCCAAAAAGTGCTGCTGGTCCAAGCCAAAAAGGGTGCTGCGGTGGGTCACCATTTGCCCGAGTTCCTCAAAACTCCCGGGATCAAACAGGACGTCTAAGCGTTCGCGCGCCGTGAGCTTTCCCTTGGCGTGCTGCGCCTCTATGCGTTTGGAACCGCCGCCTTGCATCGCCTCTTCACGGAGGTCCTGCAGGCGCTGAATCGCTTTTTTCTGAGCCATACAACGAATATACCCCGAGAAGGGCTCTGCCCGTCTTAGTCGTTGAGCTTGAGAACCGCCAAGAACGCATCCTGCGGGATCTCAACGTTGCCCAACTGGCGCATGCGCTTCTTACCGGCTTTTTGCTTTTCGAGCAGCTTGCGCTTTCGGGAGATGTCACCGCCGTAACACTTCGCCGTCACGTCCTTGCGGAGGGCGGAGAGGGTTTCGCGAGCGATGATCTTGGCGCCGATAGCCGCTTGGATCGCGATGACGAACTGCTGGCGTGGGATGAGTTCACGCAATTTCTCGCAGAGGCGTCGGCCAATGTCGTACGCGCGGTCCTTGTGGATCAGCGCACTCAAGGCGTCGATGGGTTCGGCGTTCAGCAGGACGTCCACCTTCACCAAATTGGAGGCCTGGTAGCCCGTCGGATGGTAGTCAAAACTGGCATAGCCGCGCGAAATCGTCTTCAAACGGTCGTAGAAGTCAAAGACAATCTCCGCCAAAGGCATGTCAAAGCTCAACTCCACGCGGTCCGCCGTCAGGTAGGACTGGCCGGTGATGGTGCCGCGCTTGTCAATGCACAACTTCATGACTCCGCCGACGTACTCGCTCTTGGTGATGATTTGGGCCTTGATAAAAGGCTCCTCAATGCGGTCCAGACCCGAAGGATCGGGATAGTCGGACGGGTTGGTCACCAGGATGGCCTTGTTAGTATCCGCCTTCATGTAGGCGAAGTAGGACACGTTGGGCACGGTAGTGATCACCGTCATGTTGAATTCACGCTCCAAACGCTCCTGAATGATCTCCATGTGCAGCATACCGAGGAAGCCACAGCGGAAGCCAAAGCCCAAAGCCGCCGAGGTCTCCGCCTCAAACGTCAAGGACGCATCGTTCAAGCGCAACTTTTCCAAGGCCCCGCGCAGTTCCTCAAATTCTTCGGTATCCACAGGGTAAATCCCCGCAAAGACCATGGGCTTCACATCCTCAAAGCCCGCTACTGCTGCTTCGGCTGGACGCTCAACGGAGGTGATGGTGTCGCCCACCTTCACTTCCTTAGCCTCTTTGATGCCTGAAATGATGTAACCTACATCGCCCGCCGCCAAGACCGCCTTGGGGTCCTTGTTCAGGCGAAGCACGCCAATTTCATCGGCTTCGTAGGTCTTGCCCGTGGCCATGAATTTGACCTTTTCGCCCTTGCGGATTTGGCCGTTTTTGATGCGGAAGATGGCTTCAATGCCGCGGAATGGATTGAAAACGGAGTCAAAAATGACGGCCTGTAAGGGCGCGTCGGCATCGCCTTCGGGGGCGGGAATTCGGTCCACAATAGCTTCCAAAAGCTCAGGCACGCCCATGCCCGACTTGGCGCTCACGCTGAGGATGTCCTCGCGCTTGCAGCCGATGAGGTCGATAATTTGGTCCGCCACCTCCTCCGGATTGGCGGAAGGCAGGTCGATTTTATTCATGACCGGAATGATTTCCAAGTCATGCTCAATGGCTAAGTACAAGTTGGAAATGGTCTGTGCCTGAATGCCTTGCGCTGCATCCACGACCAGCAAGGCGCCTTCACAGGCGGAAATGCTTCGCGACACTTCGTAGCTAAAGTCGACGTGTCCCGGAGTGTCAATCAGGTTCAAACGGTATTTTTCGCCGTTGAGCACATAGTCCATCTGGATCGCATGGCTCTTGATGGTGATACCGCGCTCTCGTTCCAAATCCATATTGTCCAAGAGCTGCTCTTTTTGCTCGCGAACGGTCACCGTTTGGGTGGCGTCCAATAGGCGATCGGCCAGGGTGCTTTTTCCGTGGTCGATGTGCGCAATGATGCAGAAATTCCGAATGTCCTTCATAGCTATAGAACGGCAAAGGTACGCCTGCGGTTCCACCTAAAAATCTTTCCAAAAAGCCTCTGTAGAATTCCGATATTTGAGGCATGTCAACACCCAAACGACCCGCCATGGGACGAGGCCTTTCTGCCCTCCTCCAGACCAACACTGCAACGACTGGCCAAGACGCCGGCGCCAAAGAAGTGGTCAGTGGCATTTTTGAGGTCGCCATTGGGGACATTGAAGCCAATCCCAAGCAGCCGCGCGTGCACTTTGAGCCCGAGCATTTGCAGGAATTGGCCGCCTCCATTGCCGCCTTGGGCATTGTGCAACCGATCACGGTTCGCCGTTTGCGCCCCGGCAAGTACCAAATCATCTCGGGGGAACGCCGTTTCCGCGCGGCCCAGCTCGCCGGATTGGAGGTCGTACCCGTCTATGTGCGCCTGGCCAACGACCAGGAAATGCTGGAAATGGCCTTGGTGGAAAACATTCAGCGCCGCGATTTGGACGCCATCGAGGTGGCCCTCTCCTATTCGCGCTTGATGGAGGAATGCGATATGACCCAGCAGCAAGTGTCCGAACGCGTCGGCAAAGAGCGCTCTACGGTCGCCAACTACGTCGGGCTCCTCAAGCTTTCCCCGCTGATCCAAGCGGGCCTGCGCGACCGTGAAATTTCCATGGGCCATGCGCGCGCCTTGGTCGGCATCTCCGACGACTCCGTGCGCGACCACCTCTACAGCCAATGCGTCAAAGGTGCCTGGTCCGTTCGTCAGCTTGAATCCGCGGTGCGCGGACTCTCAGCCCCGAAAGCGGCACCCGCTGCAGCCCCCACAGCGCACCCCGCCGCGGCTGCGCTTCAGCAGAAAACGGGATTGCCCGCCAAAGTGGTCCAGAAGGCGAATGGCAGCGGTACCATCACCCTGAGCTTCAAGAGCGACGCGGAGCTCCAGGCCGCCTTGAAAAAGCTCTCCTAAGTTTTTCGCTAGCGCCTTACCCCTCGTCCGATTCCGTCGCGATGGCAGGCTCTACTTCGTGGCCTGTGGCTTCCGACACCTCGGAGGAAGAATAGACCTTCCGAGGATGCTCTTTGATAAAGGCCGCTCTCGCCGCATGGTCGTAGCGTCCATACAGGGCGGGGAAGACCAGAACCACTACCAAGGTCCATCCGACAAAAACGGGCAGCATGGTATTCAGCACACTTCGTACCGGCGCTGCAGCTCCGTTCTTGGCGCGCAGGATGGCCACAAGAACGCCCGTTAAAGCCACGGCAAAAATCAGGTTCCCAAAGAGCACGGTGATGCGGTTGGGCGTGAGGCCGTAGTCGAGCATTCGGGACCCAATGGCCCAAAGCCCAATGCCGTCCGCCACCAAGGTCAGGGCCACCAAGGCCCCCACCCCGAAGGTGATCGCTGGATGCTTGTCCTCGTCAAACGCGTAGTGCATCATGACCAAGCCAATCACCACTATGAGCAGGAGGTTGAAGATGAAGAGCTGCTCGCGGTTGCTGCGAAGCTCCTCGATGCCCTGGCCCACATAGGTCACCAGGAAAATGGCCACCACGAGGAGGAACAAGGGGATGAAGATGCGCGCCAAGGTGGGAAGGATTTTTTCCAGCACTTGCTTGTTGGTCACCCAGAGGTAGTGGCCAAAGAAGGGAAGGCCGCAAAGGCCCCAAATGGCGAGGTTTTCAAAGAAGGATCCCGGGAAGTCCAAAAGGCTTAGCAGTCCGGCCGTCAAGCCCAAGAGCGCGCCTCCAGCGAGGCCTACAATAAAGGCGAAGAGGCCCACTTGGACCGAATGCCGCACAAAGTCCACCCGCGCCTCGCCCACGTAAAGTTTGGTATACAAGAATCCCAACAGCCCCCAGAGCAGGAGCGGAAGGTGGATTTGGAAGAGCGCTTGCGTTTGGCGCGCCAAGGCAAAGGGGTCCTCCAGAATTTGATAGACTTGCTGACCTGTTTCTGGGTTGTGCACCCATTCGTAGCTGGGATAGTCCCAGATGCCCCAGTAGACGTCCGCAACCACGTTCAAGGCGAGCAAGCCTAGAACCAAAGACCAGAAGGCGCGCATACTGCCCCAAGCCTTCTGCACCGTCGTGTGGTAGGCCATCAAGGGCACTAAGAAAACAGGAGCGATGTAGGGAAGGAACCATTCAGAGTCAGGGGAACCCGACCACTCAGGGATGCGGAAAAAGAAAAAGGCCGCAAAGGTCATGGCCATGGTAAACCAGAGCGTGCCGTTGCCCAAGGTAGGCGTGGCTGCCGTTTCGGGTTCCAAGCCTAAACGGTAGGTCCAGGCCAAGGCCAGGGGATCTTTGGAGCGGGTGAGACCCGCGGCCTGAAAGTCCGATTTAAACTGTTCGGGGTTGGTTTGGAAGGCCTCTTCCAGGCCCTTTGGTCCAAGATGGAGCATGACGTAAAAAGTTTGGTGTGCGGGGGTATAACGACTCTAAGGTAAATTCCGTGTGTCCGGGGAGCAAAAAAAACGGCCCCCCGTTTTCGGAGGGCCGCTTTGTCTTGCAAAAAATCGTTGAACGCTTCTTAGAAGTGGAGGGTCATCTCATCCACCAAGTGGCGCGCCCCTGCGTACTTGTCCACAATGAACAAAACGTAGCGAATGTCCACACTGATGGTGCGCTGAAGCTCGTCTTCGAAGAAGATGTCGCCAGACATCGCCTCCCAGTTGCCGTCAAAGGCCACACCGATCAACTCGCCTTTGCCGTTGATCAAGGGAGAGCCAGAGTTACCGCCCGTGATGTCGTTGTCCGTGATCAAACCTACCGGCAATTTGCCGTTGGCGTCCGCGTACTGGCCGTAGTCCTTAGCGTTGTACAAATCCTTCAAACGCTGAGGCACCTCAAACTCAGGGTTGGTCGCGTCTTCCTTCTGCATCACGCCGTCCAGCGTTGTGTAGTAGTTGTAGGTCACGCCATCCTTAGGCTCGTAAGAACCCACCTTACCGAACGTCATACGCATCGTGCTGTTGGCATCCGGAGACCAATCTTCGTTGGGCAACATTTCGCGCACACCGGCAGTCCACAAACGGTAGGCCTTGCCCTCCATTTCGGCCAATTCAGGGTCTTGACCGCCGAAGTAGGCCTCACGGAAATCGTTGGCCACTTTGGTCAAAGGATCATTCGCCAAGGTGGCGCTGTCGGGATTGGCCAAGAAGGCCTTGAAGCGCTCTTCGTTCATGTAGATCGACGTGGCGTAGATGTGGTCCGCGTAGGCTTTGAAGTCTCCGCCTACTTCGCCCACATTCTTAATGAAGCGAGGCTGTTGGTCCACTGAAATATTCTTAGCATACATCGCCCATAGTGCAGCCATCAAGTCGCGGTCACTCTCGGCATGGAATTCGGCAAAATGGCCGTTCGCCTGATCCTGAATCGCAGGCATCATCTTGCCCATCATCTCGGGATTGGCAATGCCACGCTCTAAGGCGCGCGCCGTGCGGTAGGCAAACAAAACGGCGGAAGGACCGCGAATGACCGCCTCCATCAAATAGACCTGGTTCTTCACCGTGGGGTCCGTGGCTGCGTAAAACTTCTGCATGAGCGACAAGGTCTCGCCGTACTTTGCTTGACGCTTAGGGTCAGCCGCTACCCAGGCCGCAAACTGCGCCTCCAGGTTGGCCTTCTTATCGTACACGCGGTTGTTTACCAACTGCTCCGTCTGGCCAATGAAGTACTTCCAGTAGTTGGCCGTTTGGGCGTAGCTAGACGCCAAAAGGATGTTCAATGCGGGATCCGCCTGCATGTAACCACGCAAAACCGCCAACTTCACGTCACGAATCTCAACCACAGTGGGGTTGTAGATGTCCACCGCCTGCTGAACGCCCCAGCTCGAAAGGTAGCGGTCGGTGCTGCCAGGGTAGCCCCAGACCATCGCAAAATCGCCATCGTTCACCCCCTTCATGCTGATAGGCAAGTGGTGCTTAGGCTGCAAGGGCACGTTGTCCGCACTGTAGTCCGAACCTTTTCCGTCCTTGCTCATGTACACGCGGAACATGGAGAAGTCCCCCGTGTGGCGAGGCCACATCCAGTTGTCCGTATCACCGCCGTACTTACCCACGCTGCTGGGGGGCGCACCCACCAAACGAACGTCATTGAATTTGTGGTAGACAAAGAGGTAAAACTCGTTTTCGTGGTAGAAAGACTCCACATCCGCATCGTATTCCGTGCCTTCCGTAGCCTTGGCGATCAACTCTTTGGCCTTTTCAGCCACAGCCGCAGCGCGCTCTGCCTCAGACATGTCATCCTTCAGCACCTTGTTCATGTCCTTGGTGACGTCTTCAATTCGGACCAAGAAGTTGACAAAGAGGCCAGGATTGGGAAGCTCTTCCGCACGCGTCATGGCCCAAAAACCATCCGCTAGGTAGTTGTTCTCCACCGTAGAATGCTTCTGAATCGCATCGTAGCCACAGTGGTGGTTCGTCAACAAAAGGCCTTCCGAAGAGATGACTTCGCCGGTACAAAATCCTCCGAACGATACAATCGCATCCTTCAAAGAACCGTGGTTCACGTCGTACAAGTCTTTCGCTGACAACTTCAAGCCAGCCTTCTTCATGTCCTTGTAGTTGAGTTTTTTCATCAACAAAGGAATCCACATGCCCTCACCGGCATGCAACGTTGTCGTCGGCAAAGCGAGCGTCAACGCAACTAAGAGAACGAGAATTTTTTTCATAGGAAGGCGAAGATACGAAGGGGTCGGCTTCGTTGGGGCTTGGGGGATAGAGGGCTTGAGCTTGGCAAAACAACGGAAAGTCCCGGCGCGCGGCGAAGGTCCCCAACCTGGTTAAAGGGTAAAAGAGATTAAGCGTTTAAGGAAACTGGCTACAGTGCGCAGCACGTGCTCTCTAGCCTCAGGGCGAAGCCCGAGCCCTCTAGCTACCTAGCTTCTCGCTTATAGCATCCCAAAGTTTTAGGCGCGCTTCGAGGGCTTCGACGCAAGCTTCTTCGGCTTCCAACCATTTTTGGTCGTCTTCCTTGCAGAGGTGGTGCATCATTTGGATCGCCATGGGGCCGTGCTCGTCGCCGTCGAGTTCAATGTGGCGGTCGAGGTAGTAGACAAAGGCGCTCAGCTCCTCGGGGTTGTCCTTGTAGAGCTTTTTGATGAGGGCCGTAAACATGTCGGGAATGAGGTCTTCGCGGCCAAAGGTGAAGGCGGCTGCGATTTCGTGCAGTTTGCCGCGCTTGATGATGGCGTGGGTGGCTTTGAGGAATTCGAGACAGTCTTCGTCGACTTCGGCGATGTTGAAGCGGAGGATTTCCTTGGGTTTGTAGCCGCGTTGAAGCGTTTGGACGAACCGAATGATCGGCCGAGTTTCAGCCCCCACCTGACGCATGGCGTCCAGGTAGAGTTCGTAGTGGCTAGCGGGCTCGCCGTTGAGGTCGACGTCACTTTCTTCCGCGACGACGATTTCGTTGATGAGCTTTCGGCTCGCGCGGTCCTCCGTGGGCACCCACGCCGTATCCACGGACGTCAGCTCCCGCTGAAGGGTCTTGAGCAGACTCATGAAGTCCCAAACGGCGTAGATGTGGTGCTCCATAAAGATGCGCACCTCCTTGAGCGACTGCATCTTGGGGTAGAGCGCGTGGTTGAGGATGGCGTCGCGCTGCGCTTCGATGCGGCGGTGTAGGCTGAGAATTCTGAAATCGGTCTTCTTCGTGGGAGCTTCCATGGGGCAAAATTAACCTCGGTAAATGGGGACGTTGCTGCAGGCTTCGCCGTACATGAGTTTTTGGGCACTCAAGCGGAGGTGCATGGCGGCCTGGACATAGGCAGACGGGGGCACGGGATACTGACCGCAGCCCTTTAAGAGCACTTTTTTGTTCGCGTAGGCGGACCAGTCGAGGCGGCTCAAGCGTTGGGCGTAGTACTGGCTGAGGACGTCCGCTTCACTGCCGGCGCCGATGTACAGGGCATCTTCGGCCAGTTGGGCGGCGGCCATGGGCCAAATCCACTGTGGGATGATGGTGTCCGCATCGAGTTGAACGGCGACCACGGCGTCCGCAAAATCGTCGGGATTCAAGCGGCTGATGAAGTCGCGCGCTTCGGACTCGCGGATGATTCCGTTGGCGGCGAGGGGCGCGAGGTCGAGGGTTTTGACGCCGACGGGCGGAAAGTAGTCCTCCAAGTCAAAGACGACGAGGCTTTCATTTTCGGCAACGCGGTTTCTGATCTCTCCTTCCATGGGGGAAAGTTACGCGATGTCGTAGGAGCGGTAGCCCAGCTGAACGCCTTCGGTGCCAATGGAGGCCAGTCCCACTCCGCTGGGGGTGGAGACCGGGGCGGTCAGGGCGCGCTGGTGCAACTTTTCGTAGGTCGCGAAGTCGATCTGCGTTCGGCTTTCCAAGTGGTCAAAGGGCCGAACGCCTTCCAAGTGCTCCAAGTAATTCGGCTGAACGATGCCGGAGAAGACTTTGGATTTGGATCCCGAACCGTAGGACAAGAAGCCAATGCGGCGACCCGAAATGTCAATGCCCTGGATGCGTGAATCCACCAAGGTGCTCAAAAGGGCCATAAAGATGGACGCCGTGTACATGTTGCCGATTTGCTGCGAAGCGCGCTCGCCCGGCGTGATGTAGGCCTTGACGTAGGCTTTGTAATGAGGGGTCTTGGACCACAGTTTGGCCAGGTAGGAGGCGCCACCGACTTCGTCTTCCGTTTGGCCGACAGCTGCTTCAATTTCGTGGAGGCGTTCGGCGCGGCGAACGAGTTCCAATGCAATTTCTGCCCACATGCGACGCCCTTGGAAGGCGTAAGGCAAGTGAAAGACCATGGCGTCCCAATCGCGCAAAACGAGCTTGCCGGATTGCTCTTGGTAGGCGTCCAGGGCCTCGCGAACGCGGGCCACGTAGCAATCGTTGGAATAGGGACCGTCAAAAATGGGGTGCTCCAAAAATTGATCGATGTGCTGTTCGGGGGTGCCCCAAAAGCCTTCTGTAGCGGAGGCACAGAGCGAAGCCGCATCGGCATCGCTAAGGGTCTGGCCCAAAAGGGCAGCGGCTTGTTGAAGAAGTTCGGACTTGACAAAGCTGCGGCGCGGCTTGAAGAAGTCGCTTACGCTTTCGACCGCGACCCCAAATTCGGGCTCAAACGCCAGGATTCGCGGATTTTCCGTGACGAGCATAGCCACAGCGCCAGCGCCTTGCGTGTATTCGCCCGGGCTGCCCGGGGCGTATTTGGCGACGTCAGCGGCGATGACAAGGGCTTTTCGGTCCGAACCCGCACCCACCCAATCCAAGGAGTTGTGCAGGGCATCCACCCCACCCACACAGGCAAAGGTCATGTCCAAGGCATCGCAGTGGCGAAGGGCGCGCGGGCCGTATTTGGCCTCCAAACGCTTCTCCAAAATCCCCATCACGTAGGTGGCAGAGGGCTTAGCCGCATCCACGGCCGACTCGGTGCCCAAGTACAAACGGCCCAGCTCGGCGGGCTTGAGGCCTTCGCGCTGGATCAAATTCCACGCAGCTTCCGCGGCCAGGGTCACCACATCTTCGTCGATGTCGCAAACCGCCATGCACTCTAGGCCCAGGCCAAAGCGCAGTTTTTCGGGCTCGATACCGCGCGCAACCGCCAAATCCTCAATGGGGAGGGTCAGGCGTGGGAGGGCAAAATGAAGGGCGTCAATGCCCTTTTGGGGGGTGCTCATAACATTCCTAATTCCAGTCTGGCCGCCTCGCTCATCATGTCTTTAGTCCAGGGCGGGTCAAACGTGATTTCTACTTCCACTTCTTTGGCGTCCGGAAGGCTCCGAACTTTCTCCTTCACTTCCACGGGCAGCGTTTCCGCCACGGGGCAGTTGGGAGAGGTAAGGGTCATGAGAATATGGATGTCGCCGTCTTCGCTGACCTGTACGTCATAGATGAGGCCCAACTCGTAAATGTCCACGGGGATTTCCGGGTCAAAAATGGTGCGAAGCACATCGACCGCTTGTTCCCCAAGCGCTTGCATTTGTTCGTCGTTCATCCTCTTTTCGCTTGAAAAGCAACGCCGTACAGGCGAATTTGTTTTACCATGCTGAGCAATCCATTGGCGCGCGAAGGCGACAGGTGGGCGGTGAGCCCAATTTTTTCCAAAAAGCTAAAGTCGTACTGCGCAATGGCGGCCGGCGTTTGGCCCTGTACGACGCGAAGCAGCAGCGCGACCATACCGCGGGTGATGATGGCGTCCGAATCCGCCTCAAACGCAATGCCCTCGCCGCTATCCTGGGCGTGCACCCAGACTTGGCTTTGGCAGCCTTTGATCTTGTTGTCGTCCACCTTGTGGGCCTCCGACATGGGCGCGAGCTCCTTGCCTAGGGCAATGATGTGCTCGTACTTTTCCATCCAGTCTTCAAAAAAGCTGAACTCTTCAATGATGTCGGCTTCCCGCGCCGCGATGCTTTCCATAGGTTATGCGAGTAAGGCAATGGCGCGTTCCAAAGCACGTGCCAAATGGTCTAAATCTTCTTTGCTCGTGTAGGCGGCGAGGCTGGCCCGAATGGTACCCGGGACCCCGAAGCAGTCCATGATGGGCTGGGTGCAGTGTTGGCCCGTTCGGACCGCAATGCCCATTTGGTCTAAAAGCGTGCCCACATCGTAGGGATGCACGCCGGTCACATTGAAGCTCAAAACCGCGGCCTTCTGCTGGGCCTTGCCGTAGATCTTCACGCCGGGAATGGCCTCCAAGAGGGCCGTTCCGTAGGCGAGCAGTTCGTCTTCGTGCGCCTGGATGTTTGCCACGCCCACCTGCTGCATCCAGGTCAACGCCGCGCCCCAAGCGATCACCGCTTCGATGTTGGGCGTGCCCGCCTCAAACTTGTGGGGCAAGCCTGCGTACGTGCTCGAGGTCATTTCGACGTCCTGAATCATTTCGCCGCCGCCTTGGTAGGGGGGCAATTTTTCCAGCCATTCGGTCTTTCCGTACAAGAGGCCAACGCCCGTGGGGCCGTACATCTTGTGGGCCGAACCGCTGTAAAAATCCACGTCCAAATCCTGCACGTCCACCGCGGCGTGGGGCAAGGCCTGTGCCCCGTCCACGACCACCGCCGCGCCCACGGCATGGGCCTTGGCCGCCATTTCCTTCACGGGGTTGATGGTGCCCAATGCGTTGGAGATGTGGTTGAAGGCGACCACTTTGGTGCGCGCGTTGAGAAGGCTTTCATAGACGCTTTGGTCCAATTCGCCTTGGCCGTTCATGGGGATGTAGCGCAAAAGAGCCCCCGTCCGCTCAGCCAGCATGTGCCAGGGCACGAGGTTGCTGTGGTGCTCCAACTGCGAAACGATGATTTCGTCCCCGGGTTGGAGTAGGCTCCGAAAGCCGTGGGCCACCAAATTCAAACTGTCCGTTGTGCCCTTGGTGAAAATCACTTCATGGACATGCGCCGCGTTCAAGTGGCCCTGCAGCTGGGTCCGAACCGCCTCAAACGCATCCGTCGCCTCCTGACTGAGCTGGTGCACGCCGCGGTGCACATTGCTGTTGTAGTGGCTGTAGAAGTGCACAATGGCGTCGATGACGGCCTGCGGCTTTTGCGTCGTAGCCGCGTTGTCCAAATACACCAACGGCTTTCCATGCACCTGGCGGGTGAGGATGGGGAAGTCGGCGCGAATCTGGTCTGAGAGCATACGGGGCGTGTTGGGAACTGCAAAAGTCCGAAATTTAAACGGATACAGGCGTTTGATTTCGGATAGGCCTGAACCGATCGGGGCACTTTCGCCCCATGCACATACAACCTTTTCCCTTCGTAAAAGTTTGGCGGCTCTGGTGGAGCTGTTGGACTTCGCTCGCGTTTGGCCCCCTCTGGGCCCAGACCGCCCCCTACTTTTTTCAATGCCAAGAGCAGCATTGGACGGTTTGCCGATTGCCCGAACTCAGCGACACCGCCGGGCTCAGCGCCTCGGAATCCGAAGCCCTCTTGCCGCGCTTCCAGTCCGTCCTGCGCCAGTGGTACGACCAAGGGGCGCAGCCCACCCTGGAATGGCATTTTCAGGAATCCATCGACCCTCACGACGCCTGGCGCCAGCCCCTGCAGCGCCTGCGCTGGAGCCCTAGCGGGATCTCCTGGATGCAGCGGGGCGAATGGGTCGACCTCTCGCCCGAAGAAGCGCCCGAGTCCCTAGTCTTCCCAGAGTCCCTATCGTTGCCCCGGGTGTCCCAGATTCTCCCGAGCGCCGAAGAGCTGGCCGCGTTGGGGGCTCTTCAGGTGGGGGATGGCCGGTGGTCCTGGGAAGCCGGGGAAGGCTGGACGATGACCGCGCAAGCCAATCCGCCCGAATGGACCTGGGCGCATGGGGACGGCCGCGTGGAGCGCTGGGAATTTGCGCCGCTCGGGGCTGCCTGGTACATCCACGTGGAAGAGCGCGTCCAACCCCGAATACTCAGCTCGGGTGCTTGCGCTCAGGATTGGACCTGGGTGCTGCGCTCTCCTTTGGACGGGTTTGACGGGGAGCAGGCTACCGAAGCCGAACTCCAGCTCTCCCCCAACCCCCACGACCTCGGGGAGGTCTGGATCGCCTTGAGCGATGGGCGCGCCCTCCAGCCTTCGTCCTTGGAATTCCGGGATGTCCAAGGCCGAGTGGCCTGGGCCCTGGAGGAGACCGGACCCCTGCCCCTGTATGTTCAGCCCACCCTGGCTCCAGGCCGCTACACGGCCGTCCTCCACTTTGGGCCCTTTTCCCTCCAAGCACCGTTTGTTCAACTCTAACCTACTCAACGATGGCAAAACCCACTACGCACCAAGCCTCCATGGTGGCCACCCTGGCCTTAATCGCTTTGCTCATTGGCCTCTTGACCACCGGCGTCTATGCACAGCCTTGCACCGTCTTCAGCCTGCCCGACTCGGCGTTCGCTGTGGAGGTTCCCGATTTTTTACCCCCGAACGGCTCCCTTCACTTTGCCGCAAAAACAGTCACATCCGGGCAGCGCATCCTCTTCTATATCCACGGCCTGGGGGGTTCTCCGGAAAACTGGAACCTCGTGGCCAGTCGAACCGCCCTGGGAGGAGCACCCCTGTATCCTGCACGTGACGTTGTCTACGATAGCCCGCCCACCTATTCCCAGAACGGAAGCTTAATGGATGGGGCCCTGGACATCGACCAGCACCTGCAGTCCCAGGCCTGGCTGGCCCAGCAAATGCATCAAATTGACCCCGAAAACCACATCCTCATCGCCCACTCTTTAGGGGGCTTGGAGGCGCTGGTCTTGGACAGCTTGTACGCGGATTCCTCCCTCTTCGACCGGCCTGTTGGCGGCATGGTCCTGATTGGTTCCGCCGTGGAAGGATCCCATGCCCCTTTTGTATTGAGTCCATGGGGCCAAAACGGAGCGGCCACCTTTGTCTCCGATGCCTGCAGCGTGTTGAGCCATCCTGTGCTCTGGATGCCGGCGTATCTGCCGCCTTTGCGCTGGTTTGAAAACTTGGACCCCTTGCTGCAGCAAACTTTGAATACCCAGTGTGCGGCTGCCAGCAACCTCGTGGTCCCCTTTGCTTTAGGGAAGTTTAATCGGCCCATCACGGCCGAACTCCACCCCCAAAATCCCCTCATCCAAAAGGTCAGCCAACGCAGCCCTTCCGTGCCCGTCGTTCAAGTCTACGGGGTAGAAGACGAACCCGTCTTTTGGCGGACGGCCTATTCCATGACGGTTACAGATTCGATAGGGATGACCCTGGCTCAAGACCCCTTTGCCTTTGACGGTGACCAGCCCCTGGTGGACTGGGCCAACACCCAGCAGGCCCGCTACCAAGCGCAATCCTTCATCGCTGCCGCCCATGCCCAGCACCACGCCCTCGCCCTCCAAGCGTCTTGGTGGAACCCGGTGGCGGGGCTCTACCACGCTTGGCAGCGGCAGCGCGCCCTGGAACAAGCGGAGGCCGCTTCGGACGCCGAACAGTGGTACCGCAACGCCAACAACGTGTACGAATCCCTCATTGGTGCTCGAACCGTCCACCACCAGCTCGACGGCTATTGGTGCCGAT
>JALQUY010000299.1 GCA_023260615.1 Schleiferiaceae bacterium | reverse complement strand
GGAGCTCGCAGAGAGCTGGAAATTGTAAAACGAATTTGCTCAAAAAAACTCGTTATCTACTGGTCTATTTCTTTACCAATAAGTTACTTTTCAAGACCTATTGCCATTCATTCTCTTTGTCTTGTGTTATCGCAAAAAAAAAGCCCTAACGTTCGTTAGAGCTTTCAACTTTATATTCGTTCAAAGTTAGTTTTTAAGTGCTTCAGCACCCCCTACAATCTCGAGGATTTCGTTGGTAATGGCTGCTTGTCTTGCTTTGTTATAAGTCAATTTGAGGTCAAACAACATATCACCTGCATTATCGGTTGCTTTGTGCATCGCTGTCATCCTAGCACCATGCTCACCAGCGTGAGAATCTCCTTTGTACAATTGTACTTTCAATGATTTTGGCACAATGTCTTTAATGATTCTCTCTTTTGATGGAACAAATATGTAGTCAGCATTACTTACTGATGAATCTTCCATTTCCACCTTTTCAATCGGTAAAAATTGTTCAGACATTACAGTTTGGTTTGCTGCATTTACAAAATGATTGTAAACCATTACAACTTTGTCTACTTTTTCTTCTCTGTACCAATCCATGATTAGTTCAGCGACTTCCGCCACTGAAT
>JALQUY010000298.1 GCA_023260615.1 Schleiferiaceae bacterium | reverse complement strand
ATCCTCGATTGTACTCGAGCACCAAACCAGTTTCCGCACCGTGTTCTTCCAAGTCATCTGCAGTCATTCCTGTAAGGGAACCTGACTCTACAATCCATCCACTATTTGCAGTGGTATTGACAATGTGTAGCTCTTGGGAAGAAATTTTATTTAATTGCTCTTGAGGAGATATTAAATTTCGGACCATACCAAAAGGTCTACCTCTTCTAAAGTATGGGAAATAAGGTACTAAAGTAAAATGACTATAAGGTGACCAGTCATCGAACAATACTACTCTGTCCGCGGTGACTGTCCAACGAACCTTTCGGACTTTTTTGGAAATAATATGTAACCCAAACTCATCAGCAAATTCTTCTTTTTTCTTTTTGCTCCAATCGTATGGTACTTGTCTTTCATCACCAGTTACAGGATCAACATAAAACATACAATCTTTAAGTTGATAATATTGTCTTTCTATAACTCTGATTGATCTTACAATCCTGGCCTCTTCTGGATTGTGTGCGTAATTACTTGAATACTCATGTTCTTCAGTATCACCATATCTTTGTTCTTGATACTCCATAGAGTCAGTTCCATAAGAAGTACCCATTTCAGAAACTACTCTTAGTCTGTCA
>JALQUY010000297.1 GCA_023260615.1 Schleiferiaceae bacterium | reverse complement strand
GGGCTACCCCGCCTTGTGTAACGCCCCGCCACAGTGGCTGCGAATGAGACACCAAAGTCACCAAAGTCACCAAAGTCACCAAAGAACTAAGACCCCATTGAGGAGGAAAAAGTTTGGGATGAAGACGAGTACTACGCCCACCTCGACAACCTCGATTTTGATTGATAGGATGCTACAGGTATGTTGTAGATGTAGCTTGCTCTGCATGGATCTTAGGATGATCCGATCTCCCCCCACCCTTTTTTTGTTGTTGTTGTTTATTAGCACTCATTTAGTGACTACTAGGCCAGAGCCCATTTGCCGAAGCAATTCCCGTATTTCGGGAAAGGTGTTTGGACACTGGGAGGATACATGGATGTGATTACTCGCACAACATTCCACCTCCAAGCGTGAAACCGAAGTGGAACCGAGTCAGTCTGGGGGGAGAAACGCCTACCCTGGTTACCGTCACTAGCGCTCCTTTGGCGGGGCGCCAATTTGGTGACTTTGGTGACTTTGGTGTCTCTTTCGTAGCCACTGTGGCGGGGCGTTACACAAGGCGGGGTGGCCCCCGTCTTTCCGTTCAGGGCGAACCCTTACTTGTGCCGACACGGGAAACCATGAGGTACCACCTATGAAA
>JALQUY010000296.1 GCA_023260615.1 Schleiferiaceae bacterium | reverse complement strand
AAGCGGGTGCGAGACAGCACTTATCCTTACTGAATGTGTAGCAAGAGATAGGACAAAACATCCATGCAACTAAAACGTAAGCCCGGTCAGCCAGAAATTGATGTGCTTCGTCGTTACAACTCCACGATGGTTTTGACTAAATCTGAACAGATCACTTGGGAATTGATGCAACAAGGTCTGACGACAAAAGAAATCGCGCTCAAGCTTGGGGTTAAATACGCAACAATAAACGTCCGCGTTCAAGTCATTAGAGAAAAAACGAGGTTCACCGATGTCCGTTGATCCTGAACTCTCTGAAAAGGTCGCCATGGCGATCTACAGCGCCTCCAGCCCCTGGTCGATGATGACGGTTTCAGAAGCCAGAAAGCTGGCTGATGTGGCCGTTGACATTGTGACGCCAATCATCCGCAAGGAAGAAAGATCTCGCGCAGCCAAGATCGTGAAGAACTGGGAGGTGAGGGCTAATCACATTGTGAGCAAGATTCGGGTCGATCAACGCAAGGAAGATATCTCGGAAGCGATCATTTGGGGCAGCTGATTTGCTACCAGTTTGCTACCAGCGGTGTTTTTAAGGGGGTGTTGAAAATTTTTTTTGAATGTATAAGTCGTTGAATTTAAATG
>JALQUY010000295.1 GCA_023260615.1 Schleiferiaceae bacterium | reverse complement strand
CGTTGGAGGCCGAGGCGACGGGTGGGGTGTCGTAGCAGTTGTCGCCCTGATTGCAGCCGCCTTGGAAGGTGTGGTAGAGGTTGAGGTAGTGGCCAACTTCGTGGGTGAGCGTTCGGTTGCGGGTGCCGGCCGACGTGCCAATGCTGCCCAAATTGTCGTGCCGAATCACAATACCATCCTGCGTAAGCGGAATGCCATTGTAGGGAAAGGCCGAATAGCCCAATGTGATCGAGCCTGGCGTCGTATTCGCCAAGTTGATGTTGCGAACCACCCAAATGTTGAGGTACTTGGTGTTGTCCCAGCCGATAATGGACTTCACATTGTTGTTAGCGGCCAAACTCAAATTGGTCTGCGTGCGTGTGATGCCATTCGTACAGTTGCCGTAGGGGTCCTTCTTGGCCAACCGAAACTCCACCTCCATATCCGCCGCCACGGGTTTGAAGATGGCGCGCAACAATCCTGTGTCTGGATTTAAGCGGCGCATGTCCTCATTCAAGATGTCGATGGCGTCCTGCATCTGGGCCCCCGAAATGTTGTCACTTTGATCGTACCACATGACGTGAAACACGACGGGGATGATGTGCACGACGCTCTCTGTTCCCTGGGCGTCTTTCGCCATCTGTTCTT
>JALQUY010000294.1 GCA_023260615.1 Schleiferiaceae bacterium | reverse complement strand
TCGCGGAGGCCCATGTGGGCTCCGTTCCCCAGGTCAATGACCTCTGCGGCCTGCCCGCGGGCGCGGCGACGTGCAGCGGGGAGGCGCCTCACGCCCTGCTCTTCGACACAGCGCGCGGCGCTTCTCTCCGGACGAGCTGGCCACCCTCTTTCAGCACGCTGCCGCTTTCAGGTACGATGCGAGGAAGTACGCTGCCGATGCGCGCCTCGGGGTGGGGGGTGAGCGTGCACGTGTGCGCTTGCACACCGCAGGGCGTGCTGTGTCGCGCTTGTCTCCTCGCACCCGCGCACCCGTGCGGCACACATGACCGTTTCTTACCTTCCAGAAGCCCGTTTGAGCCGCGGCAAAGTGGCCCGCCGAGCTTGCAACAAGGAGCTCAAGATGTGATGATAACAATGCGAGGTTTTGTGACAAATTCCCTGGCTAAATCGTATTTACTAAATTTTAGTTCACCATGTACTAAATACTAATCGATAGAATTTTGAAAATCTGTGTTGTGGCCGTATGTTAGTAGTACCCATGGGTCGCCTTTTGTCCGATCGAAGTCTGATCGGCGGGTCTGCGGCGTTTTGACCGTTAAATGGTAAAAGACTCGATGGAAAAATCGAGATTCTTCCTCAGCTCCTCTCCACC
>JALQUY010000293.1 GCA_023260615.1 Schleiferiaceae bacterium | reverse complement strand
AGAGTAGTAAACGAATTTATGGCAAATACAGACAAACTATCGGATGTTTTTATTATAACAAAAAAGTTTAATACGCCAGCAGAATTCTCTCAACACATTGAAAGGCGAGCAGTTCATACTAAATCAACTTGTATGGACATACTTATAGAATATTGCACTACAAATGAAATTGAGATAGAGAGTGTTAGCAAGCTACTGAGTTCTAGTTTAAAAGACAAACTAGAAGTTGAAGCTCAAGATTTAAACTTACTCAAGGTGAAATCAAATAAACTACCTTTTTAATATGGAACCATTTGAAGTTTATAGAGTGTATCTAGCACTAAAGTTACACTTCACAACAAAATCATATGACATCACTAAAACTCTTGGTGCTGTCACTGGTAAAAAAGAGACCTTTCTAAAGCGAAAAGATTTGACATCAATTCGTAAGTTAGCGAGGGACTTTAAACGATCTGAAATTATCGATATTCTTGTAGCTAATTTTGCAAGTGGAGACAAGTGGGGTGGTGTATTCGACTCTGAATGTATAGAAACTTACAAAAAATGGTTGACAAATAAGAAAAGAATGTTGTATAATTTCAATACAGACCTAGATAATATTCTTTTTCGAATGGAAAAAGATGAATTAAAGTC
>JALQUY010000292.1 GCA_023260615.1 Schleiferiaceae bacterium | reverse complement strand
GTGGGTGCGCAACGACGTCGACTTGGGGTTCTTCGGGTCGAACTCGCCCACGAGCCTCGCCCACAGGGCGCGGGCGGCGCGCATCTTGGCGATCTCCATGAAGTAGTTCATGCCGATCGCCCAGAAGAAGCTCAGGCGCGGCGCGAACGCGTCGATGTCGAGTCCCACGTCGAGCCCCGCGCGGATGTACTCGACGCCGTCGGCGAGCGTGTAGGCGAGCTCGAGGTCGTTCGTCGCCCCGGCCTCCTGGATGTGGTAGCCGGAGATCGAGATCGAGTTGAACCGCGGCATCTGCGCCGCCGTGAACGCGAAGATGTCGGAGATGATCCGCATCGACGGCGCCGGCGGATAGATGTAGGTGTTGCGGACCATGAACTCCTTGAGGATGTCGTTCTGGATCGTCCCGGTGAGGGCCGCAGGGCTCACCCCCTGCTCCTCGGCCGCCACGACGTAGAGGGCCAGGATCGGCAGCACCGCGCCGTTCATGGTCATCGACACCGACATCTGGTCCAGCGGGATGCCGTCGAACAGCGTGCGGGTGTCGTAGATCGAGTCGATCGCCACGCCCGCCATGCCGACGTCGCCGGCCACGCGCGGGTGGTCGGAGTCGTAGCCGCGGTGGGTGGCGAGGTCGAAG
>JALQUY010000291.1 GCA_023260615.1 Schleiferiaceae bacterium | reverse complement strand
TGTGTGTGTCAATTCGTTCTGACCATTTTGCTAGTTCGTCTTTGCTCTGCTCCCAATTGTAATGACCTGTGAAGTTATAATTGCTCATGCGGTTGCAGTTTTCGCAGTTAAAATTGCAGGAGTTAGAGACGACTATGTTTAGCTCTGGTACTAGATGTTTAGGATCCATGCTATATTTACCTGTGCTTTATTGTTATAACTATAAATATTAGTTTAGGGAACTAATCATGTTTGGTAAACTCATAACTATCGTCGCCGGTTTGGCGATTTCTACAGCAGTACTTGCCGAACAGCAGGTGCTTAATAAAAAAGTCACTTGTGATGAGTCTAGTAAAATGCTACCCTTTTTCGGTGAAAAATACGGTGAAGAGCCCATGTGGATTGGCACAGCCAAAGCTGACGATGGCAAGAGTGTTGTTTACCTTGGAGTAGTTGTTAACTCTGAAACACAGACCTGGAGCGTGGTCATGTACAACAAGGAAGTTGCTTGTTTGATTGAGAGTGGAAAAGGGTTTAAATTTACTCTACCCGAAGGTAACAAGTAATCAAGCGGCGAGCAGTTCTTGCTCTTGCACTATATACCCACCATATAAAATTCTGTAAAGTTCTGCGGCTTCTTTGACACAAAATTTGAGTT
>JALQUY010000290.1 GCA_023260615.1 Schleiferiaceae bacterium | reverse complement strand
TCTGGAGCAAGGGGTTGAGGCCCTGGCCGTCGCGGAAGGCGGGGATGCGGAGGAGGTAGTCGCTGAGTTGCGTCCAGGGCAAGCCGAGGTTGTCGGGGAGTTCGCGAATTAGAACAAAGGGGGAGGAGCCCAGCTTAACGTCGCCGACATAGACGCCTAGAAGCATGGAGGCAAGAAAGAGCTGGATGAGGGAGAGTGTCATCAAGGTGCCGTACTCCCACGATTTGGCGGTTTTGATGAGGATGAGGCCTAGGACCGCATGCCAGGTCATCCACAACAGGAAGCTGCCCTCTTGGCCTTCCCAAAAGCAGGAAGCGATGTACTCCATGGGCATGTCCAGCGAGGAATGGCGCCAGACGTAGTCAAATTCAAACCAATGGTTGAAGAGAGCGGCAAACAAGACGCCAATGGTGCCCAACACGCCCAAGGCATGGAGGGCAAAGGACCAGCGGCCGGCGTTGCGCAAGGGGAGCACGGGGCGTTCGGCGCGTTCCGCGGGACTCCGGAAGGCTTGAAAGCCGTAAAAAAAGGCGGAGAGCAGGGCTCCGGCAAAGGAGAGGGCGACAAAGAAGCGTCCGAGTTCGGACCAAAAGGTGTGTTCTCCTAGGTAGTTCATAAGCTAGCGTCCGCTACGACCTCC
>JALQUY010000028.1 GCA_023260615.1 Schleiferiaceae bacterium | reverse complement strand
CACGCCCAATGCGCACATACTGCGTATCGGAATTCGGATCCAAGGTGGCATACACAATGGGCACGTTTTCAAATGGAGCCGTCACGTCCAAGGTGTTGTCGCACGAGGTCCAAAGCGCCAATGCGCATGCCCCAATCAGTATTCGAATGCCCTTCATAGCTCCAAAGATACCACGGAAAGAGGTTGTACTTTTGGGCAAAATCCACGACTATGTCTACCGCGAAAAAGGAATACAAAAAGGTGACTACCAACTCCCTGGTGGAGATGAAGCAGCGCGGCGAGCGCATTGCCATGCTCACCGCCTACGATTACAGTATGGCCCGTTTGGTAGACCAGTCTGGCATTGATGTCATTTTGGTGGGTGACAGTGCATCTAACGTAATGGCCGGGCACGAAACCACGCTTCCCATCACCTTGGACCACATGATTTACCATGCCTCCAGCGTCATTCGCGGGGTGGACCGCGCCTTGGTGGTAGTGGATCTTCCATTTGGCTCCTACCAGGGCAATGCTAAAGAAGCCCTCTCCTCGGCCATCCGCATCATGAAGGAGTCAGGCGGCCACGCAGTTAAACTAGAAGGTGGCAAGGAAGTGGTCTCCACCATTGAACGCATTGTTTCCTCTGGAATTCCCGTCATGGGCCACTTGGGATTGACCCCTCAGAGCATCTACAAGTTTGGGACCTATGCGGTGCGCGCGAAGGAAGAGCAAGAAGCGGCTCAACTGCTCGCGGACGCCAAAGCCCTGGAAGAAGCGGGTTGTTTTGCGGTCGTTTTGGAAAAGATTCCCGCTCAGCTGGCCAAGCTCGTATCTGAGTCCATTAGCATTCCCACCATCGGCATTGGTGCAGGTGCAGATGTAGATGGTCAAGTTCTGGTTTTGCATGACATGCTCGGCATGAATACCGAATTCAGTCCGCGTTTCTTGCGCCGCTATTTGAATTTGGCCGAACAAATCCCCGCCGCCATCGGCGCCTACGTGCAGGACGTCAAATCCCGCGATTTCCCCAACGACCAGGAGAGCTACTAAGTGCAAGCGCCCAGCATTCTATTTGAAGACAACCACCTGCTCATCGTCAACAAGCCCGCCGGGATGTTGGTGCAGGGAGATATCACGGGCGACCGCTGCCTAAAAGATTGGGCAGAAGAGGATGTCGCTAAACGTTTCAACAAACCAGGTAAAGCGTTCATTGGCCTCCCCCACCGATTGGACCGCCCCACCTCTGGCATTGTCGTCTTGGCGAAGACCTCGAAATCTTTGGCGCGAATGAATGCATTGTTTTCGGGCCGGGACATCCAAAAAACCTACTGGGCTATTGTGGAGGGCTGTCCGGCTGAACCCGAGGCTCGGCTAGAGCATTTTCTGCACCGCGACGGCAAAACCAAAAAGTCCTTCGTCTCCAAGCATCCGGACGCCCAAAAGGCCGTCCTGCGCTACCGTGTTTTTAAAGCGGGCGACAACTACAGCCTTCTGCAAGTTGACCTGGAAACGGGGCGTCACCACCAAATTCGGGTACAGCTTCAAGCCATCGGCCACCCCATTAAAGGGGATCTGAAGTACGGAAGCAAGCGCTCCAATCCAGGAGGTGGGATTCACTTACACGCCCGAGAATTGTCCTTTGAGCATCCTGTCAGTCAAGAACCGCTGCACATCGTGGCTCCGACTCCTAGCGATGCCTTGTGGACCGCGCTCGCAGCAGCCGAGTAAATCCCCTACTTTTAGGGTATGACCCACGCACAACGCCTCATCGCCTTTGCGATTGCCCTCTCCGTCCTTGTCCTCGTTTTTAGTTGGCAAGAAGGCAAACCAAAACATCCCTACGATTTCCACTTTGAAGGGCCCGCCCTGGTGATTCACGGCGGCGCTGGCGTCATCACCAAAGAAAACATGACCCCCGAGCTGGAAGCCCTCGTAACGGCCTCGTTGGAGCGCGTGGTGGATACCGGCTATGCCATGCTCAACCGCGGAGTGGACCGCATGGATGTGGTGGTGCGCGTACTGGGCATGCTCGAAGACGACAGCCTTTTCAATGCGGGAATCGGTGCCGTAGTTACTGCCGATGGCCGCGTAGAACTGGATGCCTCCGTCATGGACGGAGAGACGAAGAACGCAGGTGCCGTAGCAGGTTTGCAGCACATTGCGCACCCCGCGGCCTTGGCGCGTGATGTCATGGAGAACAGCGAGCATGTCTTCCTCATCGGGGAGGGTGCGGAGGCTTTCGCCATGGACCGAGGCTACTTTATCGTAGCCAACGACTACTTTTTAACAAAGCGTCGAAGGGAGCAGTACGATCGCTGGGCGGAGCAGCACAAGCTGGGTACAGTTGGGGTCGTGGTGCGCGACCGCGCAGGCCATTTGGCAGCTGGCACGTCTACAGGGGGCATGATGGGCAAGCGCTGGGGCCGTGTGGGCGATGTTCCTGTCTTGGGTGCGGGCACCTATGCCGATGATGCGGGTGCGGCCATTTCCTGCACGGGACACGGCGAGTATTTCATTCGGGAGGCTGTGGCAGCCCAGGTGAATGCCCGAATGCGCTTCGGTGGCGAGCACCTTTCCGACGCCGCGCATACCGTTTTATTTGACGTTTTAAATGCCGAAGCGGGCCAAGGCGGCCTCATCGGCATCGACGCCCAAGGCCATGCCACCATGACCTTCAATTCCCCCGGCATGTACCGCGCAGCCAAAGGCGTGGAAAAGAAATCCAAAACCGGTGAGCCTACGCGCTTTGTAGGCATCTACGGGGAGTAAATCAAAGGCCTTTCACAAAGGATATGATACCTGGATAGTAGGTATCGGGAGCGTCAAACATGGCCATGTGGCCTGCATTGGGGCAAAAAAGGTAGCTGCCGTTTTGAACCTCATCCGCTATGGTCTTCATAGCGGCTGGATCCATGGTGTCAAATTCCGCCCCTATGGCTAAGGTGGGCACCTGAATGCGGGGCAAATCCGCCGTCCGGTCCCAATTCCTAAGGGTTGCATTGCCCACGATTCCAAACTCACTCGGCCCCTGCATGTAGAGGTAGAGGGGATAATTCAATTTCGCAAAGCTCCGGTTTACAGGCTCAGGCCATTCCTCCAAAGGCTTGCGAAGTACATGGGCGGGATAATAGTGTTCGGTAATCAAACCGAGGTAGCGCTCCGAGGTATAGGCACCCTCGGCCTCAAGTGCTTTTATCTCTACGAGGACGTCCGGAGGGAGTTGCGGACCAAGAACCTCTTGAGCGTACTGATTGTACTCCGGGGCTGAGGCCACCATGTTGGAAATGATGAGGCCTTTTAGATGCTCCTGATACTTCAAGGCATACTCCATGGCGAGTATTCCGCCCCAAGAATGGCCCAAAAGCACAAAATTGCTCGCATCTAGACCCAAGGCGATTCGGACTTGCTCCACCTCGCTGACAAATCGCTCAATGTTCCAAAGAGCCGTATCCTCGGGGTTGTCGCTATTCCCCGAACCCAATTGGTCGTAGTAATAGTATTCGATTCCGGCACCTGGGAAGTAGCTATCCGCGGTTTCAAAGTATTCATGTGTGGCACCGGGTCCCCCATGGAGCAGCAACACTTTGATTTTGGGATTATTTCCCGTGCGCTTGGTCCAAACGTTAAAGGTCCCAAGCGGCGTTTCAATGGGAATCAGACGGGCTCCACCCGTCCAGGCATCTTCGCGACCGGTTTGGTCGAAGTAGCTGACTTCTTCCATTTCAGCCTTTGGCAGTTGATTGCATGCGGAGAGCAGCAGGGCGGCTGCGAGAAGTAGGAACGTGGATCTCATTTTGAAGCTGAATAGAACTGTTCGGATATATCTACTTGAAGGTAAGACACTTTCGCAAATTTCAACTCGCGTCAAGAAGTATCCAGAATTAACCAACTGTTGTGGTTTTACATGTAGACTACGAATGTTTGCCTAAATTAAAGGAGCATAAAATCACAAACCATCATGAAAAAATGGATTCTATCTGTGACACTTGGAGCCCTTTTCGCCAGTTGTACGGCGCCTGCTCCTGTGTTGCAAACCTTTGAACGTATCGAGCCTGAATTTACCACAGTCGACCGTCTCATGGACTTGAAAAAGGGCATGACCAAAGAAGAGGTCTTCTCCTCATTAGGGGTATATCCGTACGAAGTGCTCTACAATGAACAGAACCAGTGTGAGATTCATATTGTCAAATATGCCAAGACACAGAGAACGTTTGAAGTGAAGGTTCCGGCAAGAGGAACATCCGAACAATTGGATTTTGGAGACCCTTTCTATTCGGATATCCAAAACATGGCCATCTATTACCGAGATGGCGGATTGGAAGCCCTCGTCTCAGAATCCGTTGAGCGCGAAGGATACTCACTCTTGAGTTATTCCTCATTTTTAGCCGAGCAATGCAATCCAAGCTTACCCGTACTGCCTCCTCCCCCTCCCGTGGTGATAGAACCTGTAAAAGGATGCACGGATGCTACATCCTTAACCTACAATCCTCTTGCCACCGTTGATGACGGAAGTTGTGAATACTGTGAGTGTGGATTCATCCGCGCTACCTACACGACCACCGCAGAGAAGGAAACGTGCCCTCCGTGTCTGCCAAGCCAGGAGCTTTGGGACTATTGGATCATGGATGAACGTTGTGACCTAATCAAATTTTGGGTAGAAAAGTACCCTCCTCTGATTCGCAAAGTACCTGCGGGCTTTATCAAAGACTGCAAACCCAAACCCCTTCCCATTGAGGAGGAGGATTGCACCTGGTGCAAATTGTTGGAAGAATCCAATGTATCCCTTGAGCTGTCAGAAATTGAGTTGAACGTTAACGTGAGTGAAAAATGAAAAAGATTTTAGCCTTTATCACCTTGAGTGCAGCAGCTATGAGTTGCACTTTACCTGCTCCCGTAGTTCAAGCAAACCAAGTCCCAATGATGGTGGAGGACCACTTCATTCGCCTCCAGGATGCCTTTTATTTGCGTCCCGGAATGGAATATTCAGAAGTTAAGTCCATCCTCAAGCAGAATCCCTACGAACTCTACCAAAACATTGAGGACAACTGCATCGTGATTTCCTACTATGCGAAGCGCAACATGCGCGTCCATACCTCTACGCAGAACCCTGTTCCCATGGCCTACTATGCGAGCGAGGATCCAACCAATCTTACCTACGAAGGAAGTATTCCGTTTTATGTGATTTTGGATGGCGAAACTAAAGTGGTGCGCGCCTTCTTTTCGGAACCAGACGCGGATAAAATTGAAGCATACACTCGAATGCTACGCAGGGCCAAAAAGGTCTGCGACAATCCTGAAAAGGTAGACGCGTACATGAAGGAGTGGTTTGACGAGAATCCCGGCGCTCCTCAATCAGATAAAATTCTGCGACTCCCAAAATTGGGGGTTCTGAACGGATAAGATGATTCTCCCCTTAGCCCTAGCCGCCCTGAGTTTGGGGCCTGATTCGCTGGTGACCCCCCTACCAACAGGGGGGCTCACCTACGAACACGTCTTTACGACATGGACCGAGGTTATGGGGTACCGGCAAAAAGCAAACCTAGCTGGATTTGGAAGTATTGCCTTTGAACTAGATTCAGGCACCTACGTCGTTGAATTCAGAATTTACGGGGATTCCCTGGCGCAGGCCAGCCAGTGGCGACGGCTTGAGAAGTTACTCGACGAGCCACTGGTGTATGAGGACCGAACACCTGTTTACGTTTTGTCTAGCATTGAGCCCGGGGAGGAACTTGCAGAGATGGACGAGGTTCCTATCGATATGGAGGCCGTTGCCCAAGAAGATAGCTTACACGCGGTTCGACACATGGCCATTTCGGATGAGCACAGAAGGGTTGAAATGGATCCAACTGAAAATCCACTGAAAGAGTCGATGGATGCGCTGGTTGAAACACAACGCATGGAGCCGCTAACCGCCCAAAGTGATTTGGAAATCTCGAATCCAACGCAGAACGCATCCATTCCGGAAGCCGAACCTGAGCAGCCATCTTCGCCAGTTCACGAAGAGAAGCCAGCACCAACGCCGAAGGCATCTGCAGAACGTCCTGCGTCTCAAACAAATAGCACGAATGAACTAGCCGTTCCTGTCAAAAAAAATACCACCTCCCCTAGGATACCGGTAGAAAAAGCGGTTAACATACCCGAGAAGCCAAATAATCCCCCTAAAGTGGCTTCAGAACTAACCCAGACTGACCTCGCCCATCCCTTTGAGCAAGGCGTTACCCATGTGATTGTACTAGGAAGTTTTGGAAATAGTGCCTATGCCGAAAAGTATCAACTCAAGGCTTTAGTAGACCATCCAACCGCAAAAGTTTGGTTGGTAAAAGGGATGTACCGGGTTGGTATTGGCTATCCATACTATCCTGGCATGGCTTTGAAAGAACTAAAGACCGACTGGCCTAAAGCTTGGGTCTGCCCCCTCCCCTAGTAGGGATCCACATCCACCACCACCTTCACGGACTTGAAGTCTGGGTGAAAGGCCAATTGGTCGACGGTTTGACGCACCCGCTTTTTGGTGGCGGGCAAGCCTCGGTCTACGGGCAGTTTGAGCCAGAGATGCTGCAAGTAGAGGTTCTTGACACGTCCCACGGAGGGCGCATCGGGGCCTAGAACGCCTCCACCCAAAGCTGCATTCAGCTGGCCCGCTAGGTAGTGTGCGGCTTGCTGGGCCACAAACTCGCGTCGATGACGCACTTCCAAGCGGATCATGCGCACAAAGGGCGGATAGTGATGCGTTTGGCGGTCTTGCAGCAGTTGGTCCGCCATGGTTTCGTACTGACCGGCCTGGACGGCCAACAGAACGGGGTGCTCCGGGGTGGCCGTTTGGATGAACACGTGGCCGGGGACATTGCGGCGACCGGTTCGGCCCGCTACCTGCGTAAAGAGTTGAAATGCGCGCTCATGCGCCCTAAAATCCGGCAGCTGCAGCGCGTTGTCGGCATTGAGGATGACCGCGACATCCAGCCCTTGTATGTCCAAGCCCTTGCCGACCATTTGGGTACCGACGACAATGTCCACCTCGCCGCGCTCCAGCCAATCCACATACTGGGACATGGCGGCTTTCTTTCGGGTGCTATCCGAATCTATACGCAGCACCCGCGCCTGAGGAAAGAGCTCTTCCACCGTTTCCTGCACGCGCTCTGTGCCCATGCCACGCCATTGCCAGGCCGATTTGCCGCACGAAGGACAGTGCGCGGTCGGCTGCCGGGACTGCCCACAGTAATGGCAGTGCAAACTCTTGGACTCCTTGTGGTAGGTCACCGCGACATCGCAGTCCGTGCAGGGTTCCGTCCAGCCACAGCCCATACAGGTCAAAAACGGCGAGTAGCCGCGTCTGTTCTGGAAGACCAGGGCCTGTTTGCCGTGGTCTACCGCATGGGCAATAGCCTCTACGGCGGGCCGCGTCAATGGGCCTTCCATGTGCTGCAAGGCTTGGTATTTGACCAGGCTCAGCATCTCCACGGTGGGTGGCACCGCGTCGCCGAAGCGCTCATCCAGGGCCACCCAGTGGTACTTGCCGCTCTTGGCGTGGTGGTAAGATTCCAGGCTCGGGGTGGCCGAACCCAAGACCAATCCCGCCTGCAAATAGTGCGCGAGCCAAACGGCCACATCCCGCCCGTGGTAGCGCGGCGCGGGATCCTGCTGCTTGTAACTGGTTTCATGCTCCTCATCCACGAGGATGCAGCCCACGCGCTCTAGGGGTAAAAACAGGCCCGAACGCGCCGCCAAAATCAAGCGAGGCGCCGTATCCGGCCGTACGAGCGCTTCCCATAAATCGCGGCGCTCTCCGTCTGAGACTTGGCTGTGGTAGACGGCCAAGCGTCCTGGACCCACAGCGCGCTGAAGGCGGCGGTAGAGCTGGGCGGTCAGGGCTATTTCCGGAACGAGCAACAGGGTGTGCTGCCCCACTTCCATGGCTTGAGCCGCCAAATGAACGTAGAGTTCCGTTTTTCCGCTTCCTGTGATGCCCCGGAGCAAGACAGGCTTGCCTTCCGCCATACCGTCTTGCACAGATTCTAGGGCAGCGGCTTGGGCGTCGGAAAGGGGTGCGCGTTGGATGTCCGCATTGGGCAAATGCCCTTCTGCCTCCCAACGCATGCTTTTTTCTAAAATACCCTTCTCCTGCAAGCTGCGCAGGTGGGCTGTATCCACCCCTTGGTCCACCAGGGCCGTTTGCGGGATCCAGGGATAGAAGTCTTCGGTTTGTTCGGGCCAGCTCAGCGCCAGTTGGAAGTACGCCAAAAGCGCTTCGGACTGCTTCGTGGCGCGGGTCAGCTTGCCGAAAGCGGCAGAAATCTGGCCTTCATCGGATTTGCGTCCCACCCAGCGCCAGTGAGCCAGAGACCCGTCGGAAATAGTAAAGGGTCCCTCCTCGTCTTCATCTACCTTGAAAAAAGCGGGCAGAGCCGCTTGCATGACCTCTCCAGGCGCACAGTTGTAGTACTGCGCCATCCAGTCCCATAGGGCGAGTTGCTGCGTTTGAATGCGCGGCTGGGTATCCAGGACGCGGAGAATGGGCTTGGTCTCTACGGCTGGGGCCTGGTGCATGACGGACCGAACCACCCCCATCAAACAGCGCTGACGGCCAAAGGCCACATGGACCCGCAGGCCTGGAACAGGGGGGTACTCCCCTACCCATGCATAGGTAAAGGTGCTGTGGACCGGGACCGGCAGAATGACCTCGACCCACATAGGCGCTTAGGACAGTGCGTCTACCAGCTCCAGCAAATAGGGCGAAATCGTCGCGTGGTGCTTGATGGCTTGTTCGAGGGGCACGTAGGCAATTTGGTTGCCTTGGACGCCAACCATTTCCCGGGTGCGGCCCTCGCGGAGGGCCAAAACGGCGGCGTGGCCCATTCGGCTCGCTAGAATGCGGTCAAACGCATTGGGCTTGCCACCGCGCTGCGTATGGCCTAATACCGTCACCTTGGTCTCCCAATCGGGGAACTCCGATTGCACCTTCTGTGCTACGTCGTAGGCGCCACCACCGTCGTCGCCTTCGGCCACGATGATGATACCGCTGCGGCGCTTCTTCTGAAAGTCCGTCTTCAAATAGCCCACCAAGCGATTGATGTCCGTCGGCGTCTCTGGAATCAAAACCCCCTCCGCGCCGGCAGCTATGCCCGTGCGCAAGGCAATGAAACCGGCGTCGCGGCCCATAACCTCCACAAAGAAGAGGCGGTTGTGCGAGGCGGCGGTATCGCGAATCTTATCCACGGCTTCGACGGCGGTATCTACGGCCGTTTGGTAGCCAATGGTGTAGTCTGTTCCAAACAGGTCGTTGTCAATCGTGCCCGGGCAGCCCATGACGGCGATGCCGTGCTCTTCGGACAGGAATTTGGCGCCGGTGAAGGAACCGTCACCGCCGATGACTACGAGTCCTTCAATGCCTTGGGCGCGCAGGTTGGCTGCGGCTTTGGCGCGGCCCTCGGGCGTCCGGAATTCTTGGCTGCGGGCGGTTTGCAGGAAGGTGCCGCCGCGGTGAATGATGTTTCGGACATCGTAGCGCGTCAAGGGAACCCCATCGTTCTCCATGAGGCCTTCATAGCCGCGGTAAAAACCCGTGACTTGGATGTCATTCAACGTAGCGGTGCGCACGACGGCGCGCACGCAGGCATTCATGCCGGGGGAGTCCCCACCGGAGGTAAGTACACCAATGTGTTTCATGAGGGGAAAATATCAAACTCTTGCCACATACACTCGAGGTCGCCGTTTTGGAAGGGAATGCGCTGCTTGGCTTTCATTTGGAGGGCCTTGTTGGCTTTGGCACTTGGCACGACCACCCAGGCGGTCCACCCTTTGTAGTGCTCGCGCAAATGGGCGCCGATTCGCGAGAAGGTCTCTTCTACATCCACCTCTAGGCGGCGGCCGTAGGGAGGGTTCAGGAGCAGCATACCGCGTTCCGCAGGGGGACGCGTGTTTTCAAATGCTTCGAGGCTAAAGGAAATACGTTCGTCCACCAGGGCGGATACGGCGTTGCTTTCGGCCACCCCCAGGGCGTGGCGGTCAATGTCCGACGCAAAGATGGGCATAGGGGATTCGGAGATGCGCTTCAAGGAAGCGGCCTCGATGAGTGCGTGCAGTTCAGCATCGTAGTCCATCCAGTGCATGAAGCCGAAGGACTTTCGGTAGATGCCTGCAGGAAGGCGGTCCGCAATGATGGCGGCCTCAATGGCCAAGGTGCCCGATCCGCACATGGGATCGTACAAGGGACGGTCGCCCCGGTAGCCGGTCAGTCGAATCAAGCCATTGGCCAAAACCTCGGACATGGGTGCCAATGTCATTTCTTGGCGGTAGCCGCGCTTGTGCAGGGACTCGCCGGAAGCGTCTAAACTGATGGTGCAGTGGCGCTTGTTCAAGTGGAGCTCGATGCGCACCATGGCATTTTCGCGGTCCACCGAAGGGCGTTTGCCTGTCTTGATTCGAAAGCGGTCCACAATGCCGTCCTTCACCACCAAAGCCGCATAGCCGGTATGGCTGAAAGCCGGGTGACTGCCGGAGGCATAAACCGCAAAGGTCTTGTCGGGATGAAACCAACGCTCCCAGGGGATTTTTTGAACGCCTTCAAGGAGCTCTTCGGGACTGCGGGCCTCGATGTATTTGATGGGACGAAGGATGCGCGCTGCCGTGCCCAAGCAGAGGTTGGCCTTGTACAAGAAACCCAAATCGCCTTTGAATTTCACCGCACGCGTCATAGGCTCCAAATCGCGCGCACCCAGCTTTAGGAGCTCCTCGCGGAGCACGTCCTCTAAGCCGGTTAATGTCTTCGCGATGAAGACCTCATCCTTGGGGTTATCGGACATCAGAAGGGAGGATTTCGAGATGGGAAGAAAACGCCGCGGTGCCCTCTGAAACAGGAACATCGACGAAGACGTAGGTCCCTGCAAGTGTGTCTCCAGGCTGCAGGTATTCCGTGAGCGTATCGGCCATTTGGCGGCTGCCCGCGACGAGCATGAGCTGGTACTGTACTGTAGCGGCTTCTAGTCCGCCAATGAGCTGGTAGTTCACCGCGTAGATGCGCTCCTCGCCCAACTCCACGGTGTCTAACTCCGCGGCATATTCAAAGGGCTGCTCCGGGAGCGCTTCGGGGGTTTCCGTACTTGGCGACGAGCAGGCCCAAGCGACCGCTCCAACAAGGGCCAAAGCCCAAAACTTCTGATTCATACCTGCGTTCTTAACGTGTAGCGAAGGTACGACCCTCCCCTATCTTTGACCGGTATGTTTGACTCCATGGACCTTTTATTTTTCGCCGGTGGACTGCTGGCGGGCGTCATTAACACGATGGCGGGCAATGGGTCGGCGCTGACGGTGAGTCTTTTGCTACTGGGGGGCATGGACGGCGCGGTGGCCAATGCCACGAACCGAATTGGCGTGGTCACGCAAACCCTTACCAGTGTCAGCAGTCTACGCAAAAGCACCCGAAAATCCTACCTCTTTCGCGCAGGCAAGCACCTCATCCTACCCACGTTGCTGGGCTCGCTCGCCGGCGGCTGGCTGGGTTCCACCATCAGCGCCGAAGGCATGGAATGGTCCCTCGCGGTCGTCATGTTGGGCATGGCCGGCACCCTTTTTTGGAAAACCGAACGTTGGGGCGGCCCTTCCTGGACCGAACGCGCCCTGAAGCCCTGGCAATCCGGCGCCTTGTTCTTTCTCATTGGCTTTTACGGGGGCTACCTCCAAATGGGCATCGGCATCCTCATGCTCGCCACTCTGGTGCTGGGGGATCGATGGAGCATTCGAGACGCCAACGTCATTAAGCTCGTGATGGCTGCGGTGCTCGCCATCCCGGCCGGCATCATCTACCTCAGCAGTGGCTTGATCGAGTGGAAGCCCGGCCTCATCCTAGCCGTGGGCTCTTCCATCGGTGCCTGGTTTGGGGCCCGCTACATCGTGCGCATCCCCAAAGCCCAGCCGTATGTGCGGGCCGTTTTAGTCTTGGTGGTACTCTTTGGGGCTTTTCAGGCGATTTACAAGGCGCTCACCTAACTTTGCCGCATGTCCACAGCCACACTTTCCATCCTTGTCCTTATGCTGCCCATTTGGTTGGGCGCTGTAGCGGGCTTTCGTTCGATTCCCAGCGCATGGATGGCGCGTAGCAATGCCTTTTCGGGGGCCTTCCTCTTTGCGGTCACGGTCTTTTTGTGGATTCCCGAACTCGCGCACGTCGACCATGAACGCAGTTTGCCTTGGGGCATTTGGATCGTCCTAGGCTATTTCCTGCAGTTTGCCCTCGACAGCCGCTCCCGCGGTCTGGAACACGGACACATCCACCACCACGATCCCAATCCTTGGCCCGCCTACACGGGACTGTTGATTCACTCCGTGGTAGAGGGCGTTCCCATGCTTCGCTTGCCTGAATCTGAACAGCTTGCCTTTGCCCTCTCCTTGGGTATTCACAACCTCCCCATTGCGGCACTGCTGGCTTTTTGGCTGCGTCAATGCCACGTACCTTTCCAAAAAATCGCCCTGGCCCTCTTGGGCATGAGCTTGGCTGCCCCCTTCGGAGCTGCAGTGGGCACCCTTCTTCCCCTGGATATGCCAGGCATGGAAGGCTTCATTGGAGGTTTGGTCGTGGGCATCTTCTTACACGTCTCGAGCACGATTCTCTTTGAGCTTCAAAAAGACCACCGATTGCCCACGGTTCTTTGGGTCATTGTTATCATTGGCTTGCTTTCGGGCTTTAGCCTTTCCCAATTCATTCATTAATTTTCTCATCCATGGCGAACATCACACTGGGCGGAAATCCCTGCACGACCGTAGGCGAATTGCCCGCAGTGGGCAGCACAGCCCCCGCATTTACCTTGACAGCTCAAGATTTGAGCGCGGCCTCCTTGTCGGATTTTTCGGGCAAAAAGGTCGTTTTAAACATCTTCCCTTCCATTGATACGGGCGTTTGCCAGAAGAGCGTTCGCGCTTTCACTGAAAAGCTCAATGCGATGGACGGCGTTCAAGTGCTGAACATCAGCATGGACCTTCCCTTTGCTGGGGCGCGTTTCTGCGCTGCCGAGGGTTTGGAAAACGTCGCCTTCCTCTCTGCCTTCAAATCGCCTTCCTTTGGCTTGGACTACGGCGTAACCTTTGCGGACAGCAAATTCGCCGGCTTGTTTAGCCGCGCCGTGGTGGTCGTGGACGCTTCTGGCCAAATCACCCACACGGAGCAGGTCCCCGAAACGGGTCAAGAGCCCAACTACGACGCTGTTTTGGCGGCATTGTAAATCAAGCAGAACAGCTATGCTCAAAGCCCGCTTCGGCGGGCTTTTTTTATGGCGCCCAGTCCCCTTTGCCCGCCAACCATGCAAAGGCCTCCGGGAAACGCTGGCGCCAAGCCACTTCGCTGTGATCCGCCTTTCGGTCGCGGACCCATTTGAGGTCATCCAAGGCGTAGTCCGTTTGCTGGAGTTCTTTGAGCAGTAGATCAATACCGGGCTGCAGCTGTGCCTCCAAACCTATGCCCCCGTTGTCCAGGTAGAGGTAGCCTGAAGGGGTCGGACGACCGTTTTCCCTCCAGGGGCCAATGGCATCCACCACCAAGCCGTTGCCCGTTTCCACATACACAGCAGGCGAAAAGGCTAAAGCGCCATCAAAGACGCCAGGGTATTCCGTCAACAAGCGAAACGCCAAGACGCCGCCCATACTGGAGCCGGCAAAGTATACACGGCTCTCCTCCGACAGGCTGGGATATTCAAGGGCTTGCGCTAGCACGGTGTGTACGAGGTAGTCCGTAAAGGCCTCCCCCAGCTCGCCGGGTCCGTATTCCAGGCGGCGGCGGTTGCCCCCTTCGGTGGCACATTCCAAGGCAACGACGATGGTGGGTCGGATTCGGCCCTCTTGCATCAAGGCCAAGATGGCTTCATCGACAGCCCAGTCCACCCCGAAGGTGCTTGTTGCGGGATCGATGCAGTTTTGGCCGTCGGACATGAGTAGGAGATCCACGGGGCCGCGTAGTTCCGTATTCTTGAGATCGTAGGGCGTCCACACCCACATTTTGCGCGAGGGAATGATACCGGCAGGATCCACGGGTGCGTCGACGACATTCAGAAAACCGCTTACTTGACCGTCATTCAAACGCTCCGCAGGGCCAAAGGCCAAGGCGTGCAGCGTCGTGTCCATAGCTGCCCAGCCGCCCAAGTCACGGTAGGCCAATCCCTCGGCCAACTTGGCTTCATGGGCCCAGTCGCCAAGAGTGATTTTGTAGGCAAAAGCGGAATCCGCAGCCGCAAATTCCAAGGACCATTGCAGTGGATTCTCCGCATCGCGCGTGAACGCGATGCCGCGCCCGTTCCATCCCCCAAGCTGCTGGGAGCTGCCCGTGATAAAGACCGTCTCTTCAGCGGATAGGGTATCTGCGGTAAGTACGGTAATGCGGACACGCGAGGCATCATCCTCGGCACCTGGCCCTGCACAGGCCACAGCGAAGAGCGAAAGTGCCGCAAGAGCTAGACCCTTTTTCATTTTTCGAAGCTGGATTTAAACGATTGGTGGTAGGTATCGCGCACCATGCCATCGGAAACCCCAATTTTGGGCACATAAATCCACGTTGCTCCAGCCCATTTCATGGCGCGTCGGTAAATGGCCAAAGCCGGCACAATGACGTCTGCCCGGTCGACATTCAAGCCCATTTGCATCACGCGCTCGTCCGGGGTCAGCTCCTCGATCTGCTTGCTCAAGCGGTCCAAATACTGACGCGACAAAGGCTCGCTGATGGGACGTCCCGACAGCTTGTGGGCCTTGTTGATGTTGCCCCCAGATCCCACCAAGGCCACAGAGCCCGGGTAGTTTTCGACGTGCTCCTTCACCCAGGCCTCCATGGTGGCCCATTCGCGTTGGCTGTCCACCGTATTGAGGGAACGCACCGTACCTATTGGAAAGGACCGCGACTCGCGGGGGGCGCCTTCGTGGAAGAAGGTCAATTCCGTTGAACCACCCCCCACGTCG
>JALQUY010000289.1 GCA_023260615.1 Schleiferiaceae bacterium | reverse complement strand
TTAACTATGAAGGTTTATTTCACCTCTTCAAAATCTACGTCGGTGACATCGTCAGCACCACCTGCGCCGGCGTCGCCGCCTGCATCTGGTCCGTTATCGTTGCCTCCTTGGTTGCCTTGCATTGCCGCTTGAATTTCAGCCGCTGCCGCTTGTAGGGCACCATTTAGCTTTTCAGTCGCCGCATCACATCCTGCGATGTCTTTGGCTGCATGAGCAGTTTTTAGTTCAGCGAGGGCTGCATCAATTGGACCTTTCTTATCCTCAGGAAGCTTTCCTTCGATTTCCTTCATCTGCTTTTCTACCTGGAAGATCATGCTATCCGCTGCGTTGAGCTTGTCAATCTCTTCCTTGGCTTTCTTATCCGCATCAGCATTTGCTTCAGCTTCTTGCTTCATGCGATCGATTTCTTCCTGGCTCAAACCTGAAGAAGCTTCGATACGAATGTTCTGTTCTTTACCAGTATTCTTATCCTTTGCACTTACGTTTAGGATACCGTTAGAATCGATATCGAAGGTCACCTCAATCTGAGGCACACCACGCGGTGCAGCTGGGATACCGTCCAAGTGGAATCGACCGATAGTCTTGTTATCCCCTGCCATTGGACGCTCACCCTGAAGGATGTGAATCTCTACAGAAGGCTGGTT
>JALQUY010000288.1 GCA_023260615.1 Schleiferiaceae bacterium | reverse complement strand
CATTTATCTGCACCGCGGTAGCGCAATGGATTGCAGAAATTGGAATAGGCATTGATGTCTGCACAGGGGGAGAGCTAGCTGCAGCTCTCGCTGGTGGGATTAACCCACAGAAAATTGAATTGCATGGAAATAACAAATCACTCTCTGAAATTGATCGCGCAGTTTCAGCAGGCGTGAAAACAATTGTGATGGATTCTCTCTTTGAGATTGAGCGCGTTGCAGCTTCCGCCAAGAAGCATGGAGTGCGTCAAGCGGTGATGCTCCGCCTTACTCCGGGAATCGAAGCACATACCCACGAGAAAATTTCGACAGCACACGAAGATGTGAAGTTTGGATTCTCAATTGCATCAGGTGCAGCCTGGACCGCAGTCGAAGCAGTTGCACAGCACCCTGAACTTGAACTTCGTGGAGTGCATTGCCATATCGGTTCACAAATCTTTGGATCCGAGGCACATGAAATTGCAACAGATCGTTTGATGGCATTTATGGCGAAGTATCGCGATGCCTATGGCACCGAACTTCCCGAGCTCGACCTCGGTGGTGGATTTGGAATCGCATATGTCGCAGGAGATGTCACCGTCGAACCTGCAGACGTTCTTCCGCAGATACATGCAGCTGTAAAGCAAGCATGTGCAACACATAACT
>JALQUY010000287.1 GCA_023260615.1 Schleiferiaceae bacterium | reverse complement strand
CATTCTCTACTACCTTCATTCCAAAGATTCTGTCGTTTTCTTCCATGAAGTCTACAGCGTGCTCTAGGTTGCCTTCCAAGAACAAGGTATCTCCCGGATCTTGAATTTGAACCTTACGCATCATCTGACGAACAATCACCTCGAAGTGCTTATCATTGATCTTCACCCCTTGCAAACGGTATACCTCTTGGATTTCATTTACCAAGTATGCTTGAACCGCAGTAGGACCTTTGATATTCAAGATATCCGCTGGAGTGATCGAACCGTCTGAAAGTGGTGTACCTGCTTTCACGAAGTCATTCTCCTGAACTAGGATCTGCTTGCTCAAGTTGATCAAGTACTTCTTCACTTCACCGGTACGGCTCTCGATAATGATTTCGCGGTTACCACGCTTGATCTTTCCGTAGCTCACGATACCGTCGATCGCAGCAACAACTGCTGGGTTCGATGGGTTACGAGCTTCGAATAATTCCGTTACACGTGGAAGACCACCGGTAATATCCCCTGCCTTCGCACTCTTACGAGCGATCTTTACAAGAATCTTACCTGCAGCGATGTCCTCGCCTTCTTCAACCATCAAGTGCGCGCCTACAGGCAATGTGTAGTGCTTCAATTCGTTTCCGTCTGCGTCCAATACCTGAATGGT
>JALQUY010000286.1 GCA_023260615.1 Schleiferiaceae bacterium | reverse complement strand
CCTGATCAAGGCCTCGATCAAGCCCTGCCAGGCCGCGCTGAAGGATGCCGGCATCGGCATCGGCGACATCGACGAGGTGGTTCTGGTCGGCGGCATGACCCGCATGCCCCGCGTGATCGAGGAAGTGACCAAGTTCTTCGGCAAGGAGCCCCACAAGGGCGTGAACCCCGACGAGGTGGTGGCGCTGGGCGCCGCCATCCAGGCCGGCGTGCTGCAGGGCGACGTGAAGGACGTGGTCCTGCTCGACGTGACCCCGCTGTCGCTGGGCATCGAGACGCTGGGCGGCGTGTTCACCCGGCTGATCGACCGCAACACCACGATCCCGACCAAGAAGTCGCAGACCTTCTCCACATACGCGGACAACCAGCCGGGCGTGCTGATCCAGGTGTTCGAGGGCGAGCGCGCCATGACCAAGGACAACCACCTGCTGGGCAAGTTCCAGCTGGAAGGCATTCCCCCGATGCCCCGCGGCGTGCCCCAGATCGAAGTCACCTTCGACATCGACGCCAACGGCATCCTGAACGTGTCGGCGCTGGAGAAGTCCACCGGCAAGGAGCAGAAGATCACCATCAAGAACGACAAGGGCCGCATGTCCGCCGAGGAGATCGAGCGGCTGGTGCAGGAGGCGGAGCGCTACAAGGCCGAGGACGAGGCCA
>JALQUY010000285.1 GCA_023260615.1 Schleiferiaceae bacterium | reverse complement strand
GTCATGATAGCGTCTTTGATCACGTCGAACATCGCCTTGCGATCGGGTAGGGGCACTACGGGATAGTACAAGGGGTGATTCAACTTCTCTTGAACGTGAATGCGCTCCCAGTGACGGGTAGACCACATCATATCGTCCTGACGAAGGAAAGGATAAGGGACTACGCGCGTATTGCTGTAGTGAATATCGCTTTTGGGAATTAAGCCATCGTCTTCCGGCGTGATAACCTGCCCAAAGGCGGCTACCGAAAGCACAAAGGCAAGGAGACTAAGAATCTTTTTCATGATTACTGAACGTCAATAGAGATGATGCCGACATTGGAAACACGGGTACCCTTAGGAGTCGTGGCCACAATCTTACGAATGCTGACCGTGCTTCCGGGTCGCAAGCGAGCAATGAGGTCGCGAGCCGTGCTAGGAATGGTATTGCCTTGAACTTGGATGGGGGGCTGGCCGTCCATCTTCAATTCGAAAGCAACAACCTTCAAAGGAAGGTCGAAGGGGAAGTCTTGGTATTCAGCCGTCACTTCTGCCTTGCTAAGCAAAGAAGCAGACATGATACCTTCGGACTTCTTGTAGACCATACCCACTGCTTGGGGAAGGCCTTTAATACGGAAGAGCTTGTTACCAGCGCTGCGCGTCTTGCCGTCAGGTTGCTTCAC
>JALQUY010000284.1 GCA_023260615.1 Schleiferiaceae bacterium | reverse complement strand
GTTTGACAGATTCGGTCGGTGCAGCTTATGTAACAGTCACGGGAGGCGTAGGACCGTACGCCTATCTCTGGTCGAATGGCGTTACCAACGACACAGCTACTGGGTTGTGGGCGGGCGATTTTGTCGTCACCATTACAGATACGAACGGCTGTGTCATCACGTCGGATACCATCACAATTGGTACCTACGATGCGGACTGCGATGGCATTGCAGACACCGTGGAAACGACCAACGATGCGGACGGCGACGGCATTCCGAACTATTTGGATTTGGACAGTGACGGCGACGGCATTCCCGACAGCGTGGAAGGGGTGGTGGACACCGATGGCGATGGCATTCCGAACTACTTGGATTTGGACAGCGACAGCGACGGCATCCCCGACAGCATTGAAACGGCGGCCGATGCAGATAGCGATGGCTTGGGCAATTACATTGATTTGGATAGCGATGGCGACGGCATTCCGGACGCTATTGAAACGGCTGCTGATTTTGACAACGACGGCATTCCGAACTTCCTGGATCTAGACAGCGACGGTGACAATATCCCCGATGCTGTGGAGACAACCCAAGACTTCGACAACGACGGTAGCCCGAATTTCTTGGATTTGGACAGTGACGGTGATGGTATCCTCGATCTGATTGAAACTTCTGCGGATTTTGACGGC
>JALQUY010000283.1:395-677 GCA_023260615.1 Schleiferiaceae bacterium | reverse complement strand
CCCGACAAGCGACCGCTTGCAGCTTCTTGAGCCGTTCCAACCATGGAATGGAAATGACTATTCGGACCTTCCAGTGTTAATGAAGGCGCAAGGGAAATGCACGACGGACCACATCTCGGCGGCAGGACCATGGTTGAAATACCGAGGCCACCTCGAGAACATTTCCGGAAACCTCTTTGCTGGAGCCGTGAACGCATTCGATGACGCCGTCGGCATCGGCCTTGACTGCACAGATGGTGACCGACGCACCTACCCAGAGATCGCCCGTCGCTATCACGAGGC
>JALQUY010000283.1:0-385 GCA_023260615.1 Schleiferiaceae bacterium | reverse complement strand
AGGCATTCAGTGGGTAGCAATTGGTGACCGCAACTATGGTGAGGGTTCGTCGCGCGAGCACGCCGCAATGGAACCTCGCTTCCGTAACGGCGTAGCGGTGATCGCAAGATCATTTGCACGAATCCACGAGACCAACCTCAAGAAGCAGGGTTTGCTGCCACTGACATTTGCGGACCCTGATTCGTACGACCAGATCGGTGAAGAGGATCGCATCGCGATCTGCGACCTTCCTCCGGTTCCTGGTAAGAACGTTCGCTGTGTCGGCACACGACCTGATGGCTCGACGTATGAGTTTGAAACGACTCATACGTTTAGCCCTGAACAGGTCGAATGGTTCATTGCAGGTTCAGCGCTCAACATTGTGCGCGCCAAGGTCGCTGCCGAG
>JALQUY010000282.1 GCA_023260615.1 Schleiferiaceae bacterium | reverse complement strand
CCAAGAGCCCAGCGATGGAAAATTGTCCACAACGTCGTGGTGTTTGCACTCGCGTGTACACCACGACACCTAAAAAGCCTAACTCCGCTTTGCGTAAAGTTGCCAAGGTGCGCTTGACCAACGGTTTTGAGGTGATCTCATACATCGGCGGTGAAGGCCACAACCTGCAAGAGCACAGTGTGGTTCTGGTGCGCGGTGGTCGTGTCAAAGACTTGCCCGGTGTGCGTTACCACATCGTTCGCGGCTCGCTCGACTTGCAAGGCGTTAAAGACCGTAAGCAGTCACGCTCCAAGTATGGTGCGAAGAAGCCAAAAGCGAAGTAATTTTCAAAAGTTAACAGGTGCTGCTCTGCGTGACGCGCAGTGACAGCGTAGTGACCCCAAACTTGCGTGTTGCAAGCGGGTCGAGTAAGTGAGAGTTGGAAATAGCTCTCGCGGTTGTGTAGCAAAGCTACCAGCCAACTGAAGCAATTAAGAGGTTTAAAAATGCCACGTCGTCGCGAAGTCCCTAAACGTGAAATCCTGCCCGATCCCAAGTACGGAAATGTGGATCTGGCCAAATTTATGAACGTCATCATGCAAGGTGGCAAGAAGGCTGTTGCCGAGCGCATCGTTTACGGTGCACTGGCTCAAATGGAGAAAAAGGCGAATGGCGCTGACCCACTCGACCTTTTCAAC
>JALQUY010000281.1 GCA_023260615.1 Schleiferiaceae bacterium | reverse complement strand
ATCGCTCACCGCCCAATTACCCACTACTTCATATCGCTGCTGTCCCTCATCACCGACCGCCACACCCAGCCGCCATTCATTCTCATCGCCAGGCTTATTGGTGATCAGGCTGATCGCGCCCGCCGCTGCATTACGTCCAAATAAGGTTCCCTGCGGACCCTTGACCACCTCGATTCGATTAATATCGAAAAAGTTAGTGGTGGCGAAAATATTTCTACCGACGTACCCATCATCAACGAAGACGCCCACTGAAGGCTCTGAACCAATGGTCCAATCATTGCTACCAATCCCACGAATCGCCCAGCTATTGGTCGCTAACCCATAATCTGCACCGCTGAGTCCGGGCACCATGGGGATCACCTCGGTAATGGTATTCACACCGGTTTGCTCAAGTAGCTCACCACTGACAGCACTGATCGCAATTGGTACGGTTTGCAGGCTTTGCTCACGCTTTTGCGCGGTCACAACAATTTCTTCGAGCCCCGTGTCATCTTGCGCCGCATCCTGTGCAGCAACAGGCGTCGCAACAACCGCAAGGCATGAGCTAGCCAGCAGCAATAGTTTCCGGTTCATAAGTCCCTCCCAAGTCGCGGGCTTGAGTCGTCGCTGGTTTGCGTGGCCAAGCCATTCTGGTCAGACCAATTAGCGACAATCGACTTTACAAGTCAACCCCTATTGGTTGGC
>JALQUY010000280.1 GCA_023260615.1 Schleiferiaceae bacterium | reverse complement strand
CCCTAATGTAGATTTCGCACCCGGTGAATAGAGAGTCCGAATTCGAATTCATCACTCATTGTCTGAATAGGAAAATCATCCCCGGCAAGGAGGGGGCAGTGCCTTTCGCCAATGCGTAACAACCGCAAACAACGACGCCTGCTGGAAAATTTAACGAAGCCCGACATCTTCCAACTTACCCACTATTGAGGCTGATTTATAGGCGTTTTGGACGGAATTTGTGTGCTAGATTGTGTGCTAGAATTGAAAAAAGCACCTACATCATTTGACGTAAGTGCTTCATTTTCAGTGCTCCTCCTGCTGGACTTGAACCAGCGACCCTCTGATTAACAGCCAACGGTCGTTTTGTCTCTATTGGATGCCTATTGATCGGTGTTGTTTGGCAATGTTTCTCGGGGATTAGTTCTGGTGATTGCTCGTTACAACGCTTAGGTTTCCACAAAGTGTAAAATGAAATCGCCTCAAAGTGTCAAGTGTTCGTATATATTCGGATAATTACGGATATTTTTAGCTTGGTTGCATTGGCTCTTCAGAAATGATGCTTTTAAACATCATTAATGTGTGATGGATGGTTTAATGGTGGATTTATCCATCATGCATTTAGAGAGGGCATGCTGATAGTCTCCGCTACTCATGATTTTTATTTAGAATTCTTGATTTAGTCCGAGTGGTCACAAATATTTGCT
>JALQUY010000027.1 GCA_023260615.1 Schleiferiaceae bacterium | reverse complement strand
TAGATGGTCCTTGAAGCCAGTTAAGGACACCTAACTGAATACCTCTTGGCATAAATATAGGTGAAATGCTACTGAAATAATTCATTATCCCTGGGACCACTCTTCTTCGACCAAGTAAGGTGCCTCTAATTCCAGCTTTGGCCACGGAGGCACTGGACATTTGGGGCATCCAAGGACCGTCTAACAGAGGCATGGCTCCCATACCTGCGCGTTCAAAGAACTGACTGCGTGTAGGACCGGGACAAAGTGTTGTGACGGTTACACCGGTTCGACGAAGTTCCGTGTGCAAGGATTCGCTAAACGATAGCACAAAGGCCTTGGAGGCATAGTAGGCCGCCATGTGCGGACCGGGCAAAAAGGCGGCGGTGGAGGCCACGTTTAGAATTCGGCCCGTACCAGCCGCCACCATGCGCTTGGCCATCGCACGAGAAAGACGAAGCAAGGCCTCCACGTTGAGGCGAATCATCTTCTCCAATTCGTCGTCCGCCGCGTCAATGACATCCTTCCAAACGCCATACCCCGCGTTGTTGACAAAGAGGTCCACAGAGGCCTCTCCTATCCACTCTAGTAGGGCCGTGCTACCCGCAGTTGAGCTGAGGTCCACAGCAAGGTATGGGGCATTCCCGAGCTCTATGGAGGCCGCCTTTAAAGCCTCCTCGCGTTGCCCTGTGATCCAAACTTCCATGCCTTGAGCGTGGCAGTAACGGGCCATTTCGAGGCCGATTCCTGCAGAGGCTCCGGTAATTATTGCGCGCATTCGTCCGATATTTGCCGCCTGATGGCGGATTCGCCAACAAGGTACATCGTGAAAAGACTCCTCCACTACTTCTCCCTCGTCGCACTCGCCAGCTCGAGTATCGTACCTGGTACGCTGCACGCGCAAAGTCAAACCAACTACCCCGTTACCGAACACACCGTGCCCTTGGCCCCAGCGCAGGTGGTTTTTGACGGTGTGGTGACCCCGGAGGAGTACGCCGGCGCCATTGCCTTGGATCTGCAGTATGAAATTCAGCCCGGCACCAATACTCCCGCTCCCTACAGCAGCAAGGGCTACGTATTTAGAACCGAAGAGGCTCTCATCGTTGGATTCATATGTCAATTTGACCCGGAGAATTTCCGCGCCAACCGCGGCCTCCGAGACGACGTTTGGGACGACGACTTCATCGGGATAGCCTTGGACGTCTATGGGGACACGCGCAACATGGTGTTCATAGGTGCCAACCCCTATGCGGTGCAGTTGGACATTCGGAAAAACAATCCAGCCACCGCGCGGGACGATGAATTCGATTTGTCCTACGACATGAACTACGAGACGAAGGCGCAGATTGGCGAGACCTCGTACAGCGTGGAGATGCGCATTCCCTTCAACTCGATACAATTTGGTAGCAGCAAGGAGCAGCGTTGGAAGTTTTGCTTTTTCCGCCAAACCTATGTGAAGGGCCAGCAGGTCAACGTTCAGACCTACAAAGTCGACCGCAGCAATCCCTGCAACGATTGCTTGTACGACCATGTGCTGATTTTGGACGGCCTGAAGCCTTCCCTGCGCCGCCAGTTCTTGCCCTATGTATTTGCGGCGTCCAGCCCCACGGCGAGTCCTGCCACTCAACTGAAGGCGGGAGGCTCTGCCTTTGTCGCATTGAGTGCAGCCACCTCGGTGGAGGCGGCGGTCTTGCCCGACTTTTCGCAGGTGGAGGCGGACGTGGCGCAGGTCAGCGTGAATTCGGCCTTTGCCCTCTTCTACCCCGAACGCCGCCCCTTTTTCATTGAGGGCAGCGACCTGCTGGAGACACGTTTGAAGTACGCCTATACCCGAACCATCAGCCAGCCCTTGGCCCTGAGCAAAATCAACTACCAAAGCCAAGACCTGCGCATTTACGTGCTGAGCGGCATGGACCAGAACTCTCCCTACCTCGTGCCGGGCGAGAACTACTCCAGTTACGGGGCGTCAGGAAGCAACTGGTCCACCGTTTTGCGGGCGGAACACCCCATGAAAAACGCCTCGTCCTATGGGGTGCTGACCACGCACCGCATGTTCCGCGATGGCGGCTTTGGCCATACCCTAGCCGCAGACTTTGACTACGGCCTTCCCGGAAATTGGCGGGTGAAAGGCGAGGTGGCGCGCTCCGAAACCCTGGAACCCACCGCCGATTGGATTGACGGGGGTGAAACTTTCCTTGGCCACAGCGCAGAATTGGACGGAGAACGCTTTAACGGCTATTCGGGCTATGCCTCGCTGCGCCGCAATACGACCAATTGGAATACCCGCCTGGACTACATGGTCCTCTCGCCCACCTTCCAAGCGCAAATGGGCTTTGAGCCGCGCAACAACTTCCGCCGCTACGAGATGGGCAACAGTCTCAAGTTCTTCCCCAACGGCAAGCGCATCAAGCAGTATGGCGTGTACGCAGAGGCCTCTTTGTACGAGAATTTTGAGCATGTCGTCAAGGAAAAATCCGTCCTATCCTTTGCGTGGATGCAGCTCGCGGGCAATTTAACGGCCCGAATGTTTGGCAAGTACCGCTTTGAAGAGAACTACCTCGGCGTCACCTACCGCGACCTCTACAGCGCCAATGTGGGTATGAATTGGTCCCCTTCTGTCGCCTTTAGTGCCGAAGCCAACCATTTGCGCGGCCGGACCTTAGCCTACAACGAATCCATCGTTCGTATGGGTTGGAATGCAGAAACCAACCTCAGCATCACCCTTCAAGCAGCTGGTCGTTTTAAATGGAGCCATAGTTTGAACAAGGTCTCCTTGCGCGAACTCACGGACCCCTCCCTCTTCATCTACGACGGCTACCTCTACCAAACGGTGCTGAACGCCAACGCCAACCAATCCCTGGGCCTGCGCATGGTCTTCCAAGTGGATAATTTCAGCAACCAAATCCTCTTCCAGCCGCTGCTGCAATACCGTCCGAGCGCCTTTGGCCTCTTCTATGTCGGCGGTCTGTACAACGCCCAAGGCTGGCAAGCCTACCTCAAGTGGCAGCAGCAGATCGGATAATCCATCCTTTGCGTATTTTGGGTGCATGATTCGCACCGCTATCCTCTTGGTTGTCACGCTCTTTGCAGCTTGCGCCTACACCTACTTTCAAGCCCCAGCCCTCACCGATGCCCAGTGGAGCTTACTTACGGACGTGTTTTGGATTTGGGCCGGTTTCACCGCCTACACCATCGTAGCGGGGGAGCTCACCGGTAATTGCAGCCAGGTAGACCGTCTCTGGAGCATCGTCCCCATCGTCTACACGGGCTATGCCGCCTACGCAACAGGCTGGGACGCCCGAGCCACCTTGATGGCTGCCTTAGTGGCCATTTGGGGTGCACGCCTCACCTTCAATTTTGCCCGCCGCGGAGGCTACCACTGGCTCCCTTGGAAAGGCGAGGAGGACTACCGCTGGGAAGTCTTGCGCCAGCAAGCGCCCTTGAACAAGGCACTTGTCTGGAGGCTCTTCAACATTTTCTTCATTTGCATCTACCAAATGGCCCTTATCGCGCTCTTTACCCTGCCCATCGTCTACGCGTGGCGTCCCGACGCTGCAGAAGTCGGTGCATGGGACTATGCTTTGGCTTTCGGCATGGTCGTACTCGTGATTTGGGAGTGGCTCGCGGATCAGCAGCAGTGGGACTACCAAAAAGAAAAGCACCGCCGGAAAAACGCAGGCGAAGACCTTGGGGACTTCTATGGCAAGGGCTTCACACACACGGGTCTTTGGTCGCTCTCGCGCCATCCCAATTACTTTGCGGAACAAAGCATTTGGGTCGTTTTCTATGGCTTCAGCGTGGTGGCCACCGGCGAATGGTTGAACGCATCCATCTTAGGCGCCATCTTGCTGATCTTCCTTTTCCAGGGTTCCGCGCAGTTTAGTGAGGGCCTCACGGCGCAGAAATACCCCGAGTACGGAGCCTATCAAGCGAAGACCCCCCGATTTATACCCTTTGGTCGCTATAAAAAGTAATTAATTTACCCATACCCCCTCTATTTTTAGCCCTTAATGGGATTTTTTTGCACTTTTTTCAACAACACCCCCTGTAAGTCGCATACTTTTCACATTTTCGTGAAAAATTTTGCGAAATGGCATTAAAACACCGCGTCCCCTTTTACCTACTTCTGGTTCTGGCGATCCTAGCGCTCTTTCTGCCCGGACACGACCTTCCGGCCACCGAGTCCTATACCTATGACTCCGGCGACACCGCGTGGATGCTCATGTCTACGGCCTTGGTCCTGATTATGACCCCGGGTCTAGCCTTCTTTTATGGGGGCATGGTTCGGAAGAAGAACGTTATCTCCACCATGCTCCAAAGCTTTGTGAGCATGGCCGTGATTACCGTACTGTGGGTAGTCGTAGGTTTTTCGCTGGCATTTGGGGACAGCTTGGGCGGCGTGATTGGCGACCCCCGTCAATTCTTCCTCTTTCAGGGCGTCAGCCACCATGCCCCGTATGCGCTGGCCCCAACCATACCCTTCCTACTGTTTGCCCTCTTCCAGCTCAAATTTGCCATCATAACCCCTGCCTTGATAACCGGGGCATTCGCTGAACGCATTCGCTTCACCTCCTACCTCCTCTTCCTCATCTTGTTTAGCCTGTTTATTTACTCTCCCTTGGCCCACGCCACATGGCATCCGGACGGGATTCTGGCCCAGGCGGGCGTACTGGATTTTGCAGGTGGCACGGTTGTCCATATGAGCGCAGGCATTGCCGCCCTTGCAGGCGCTATTTTCTTAAAGCGCCGAACCGAAAACGAACACCAACCCGCCCGCATTACGTATGTCTTGCTCGGAACAGGCCTTCTGTGGTTTGGATGGTTTGGCTTCAATGCGGGTTCTGCATTTGGCGCCAATCGCTTGAGCGTAGTTGCCCTAGCCACCACCACCACAGCCAGCGCTGCCGCAGCCATTACCTACATTCTGTTTGACAATTACCGCGGAAAGCGGCCCAGTGCCATGGGGGCCTGCATCGGTGCCGTGGTCGGCCTGGTGGCCATCACCCCAGCCGCAGGATTTGTCAGTGTGCCGCATTCCATCTTCATTGGAGCCACGGCCGCCATTGTGAGCAACTTGATGATTGACTGGCGTAGCCGCACCTCCATTGACGACACGCTCGATGTCTTCCCCAGTCACGGCGTAGGCGGCATGGTGGGCATGCTTCTCACGGGGGTTTTTGCCAGCAAGGCCGTCAATCCAGACATCGCCGAACAAGGGGCCTACTATGGAGAATGGGGACTTTTCGCTGCGGAAGCCATTGCCTTGGTTGGGGTGGCCCTCTTTGTTTTTGTCGGCACGTGGATCTTGCTGCTTCTCACCGACGCCATCACCCCGATGCGTGTGACCGAAGAGGATGAAGCCCTGGGCTTGGACGTCAGTCAGCACAACGAGCGGCTTTAGGTTGTAGCTTCATAGCATGAATGCTACCTACGTACACCTACTCGTCAACCACCTCCCCTTGTTTGGAGCGCTGTTTGGCACCGTGGCCCTGGTGTGGGGCTTACTGAAGCACAATGCCGGAATGAAAACAGCCGGCCTCATTTTCTTGATTTCGGCCTCCGTCGGCGGCTGGATGGCGCATATTTCGGGCGAACAGGCCGAACATTTTGCCGAAGAGCTCCCCACCGTATCACGTCGAACGGTACATAAGCACGAAGAAGCCGCCGAGACGACGCACCTTTTTGTCGTTCCCTTGGGGGTGCTTGCCATCTTGGCCCTCTACCTCGATAAAAAAGGCTCACGATGGACGCCCTTGACCCTGTGGGCGGTAACCGCGCTTGGCGCAGCCACCTGTGTTACGGCAGGCATTGCCGCCGAAACCGGTGGACACATCATTCATACCGAAGTGCATGGCTCAGATTCCGACGCTGGCGAGCCAGGAGCCTCTGAAACCCACGGAGATTAAGGGATGGATCTAAAACCCCGCGTACAACGCATTGCCCTAGCGGGCGGGCTTTTCTTCATTTTAAGTACGGCCCACCTTTTTACGCCTGGACAATTCATGGATGGCGCCACCTATGCGGCCGTTTCTCGCAATCTGGCCATGGGACTAGGAAGCACGTGGGATCTTTTCTACAGTCCTGAGCTCTACTCCCACTTCTTGGAACACCCTCCCCTCCATTTTTGGCTTCAATCGCTCTTTTTTGGGCTCTTTGGCGACCAGTGGTGGGTCGAAGATGTCTACGGGCTCGCCCTGTGGATCCTCACCGCCTTGGGCATTGACCGGCTCGGCCGCTGGTCCGGCCTCTCCCAACGCGCCTTGCAATGGGCCTTGCTCTTGTGGACCTTGATTCCCGTCGTGACCTGGTCCTACGGCAACAACGTACTGGAGACCACCTTAAGCGCCTGTATGGTCTGGGCAGCCGCAACAGCTGTATACGGAATGCGGCGCAATGCCTGGATCTATGCATGGATTGCGGGACTGTGGGTCGCTGCTGGCTTCCTCGTCAAGGGGCCCGTCGCCCTGTTCCCATGGGCCTTGCCCTTCTTTTGGCACATCACGGGCAATTGCCCAGATTCTAGCCCCAAGCGCATGCTCAAGGACAGCAGCGGATTGATCCTCGGCAGTATCCTTCCCATCGCCTTGCTCTGGCTTCTGCCTGATGCCAAATCCTATCTGGAAGCCTATTGGAACAAGCAAATTGTGCACTCCCTGGCCGCCGTCCAAACCGTAGAAAGCCGCTGGTTCCTCCCCGCCAATTTTGCGATGCAACTCTTGGTGCCCCTGTTGGTGGCTCTGGGCGTTCGAAAGTTTCGCCCCATTTCCGAAGGGCGTCATGTTATTTCTCCGCGGTCTTTGGCCTTCTTGCTTGTCGCCTTAAGCGCTGTCCTGCCCATGATGGTTTCCTTGAAGCAACGCGACTTTTACGCCACCCCGGCCTACCCCTTCGCGGCGCTGGCATTGGCTTTCCTCTTGGACGGCCACAAAACTGCTGGCAAACCCTTGCACCCCCGAATTCTGTGGCAGTGGACCTTGGCGTTTTGGGCATTGGGCTTTGGCCTACGCAGCCTACCCGAAGTCCATACCTCCCGCGATTTCACCCTTCGCCAATCCATTGTTCAGGCGGCCAAAACCTACCGGGGCCAAACGCTCTACGCCGCGGACAGCCTGCTCCAGGATTGGAATTTAACCGCCCAGTGCGCGCGCGTAGGGGAAATGTACCTCAAGGGAGAATCTACCGACAGCCTGGCAACAGGCCCCCGTCTACTCTACAAGGACGATCGGGTCCTGGTCTTTGAGCATTGACGCTCAGCGCTTCTTCGCCTTGGAAGCACCGCGCTTTTTGACGTCTTGAATGGATTGCTCATAGCCCTCTTGTTCTGCACTGAGCTCCATGGCTTCACGGGTCACTCCAAACACCTCCTCGGCACAGGGCACCACAATTTTTTGGAAGACATCGCTTTGAGGATCCTCCGCATCCATCACATCCCCAAACGTGTACTCATCGCTCTCCATAAGGGCGTCGATGGCGCATTGGCAGTATTCCTTGGCCATTTGGTCTGAAATCACGTCGCCTGTTGGGTCTTGTTGCCGAACGCCCTCCAAACAGGACTTCAAGAAGAACGTTTGGGCATCCATATCCCCTATGCTCCCTGCAGCTTCCGTTTCGCGCAAAAGCCGGCTGAAGTTGAGCTCCGAACTGTCAATGTTGGAATTCTCCTGGATGCAGTTCATGAGGATGTTCAGGTTTTCGCCTTGCAGCAAAAAGTCCATCATTCGGCCCGATTCGTTGGCTTCTAGTATGTCCGCACTTTCAAGCGAGGGAATCAAGTTGAGCATGGCGCATTCGCAGTAGGCGCGCGTATCCACTTCAATGCCCTTCAGGACCATGGCACGACCTTTTAGGGAGGCGTCCGCCGCTTCTTTACACGTACGCACCAAAAAGGCACCGTCGCCCAAGGGCACGCCATCTTTGGTGTACACGGTTTGAGCTGAGGCGGCCAGCGTGAAGAGGGTGAGCACCCCGAGCATGAACGTTTTCATACCTTAAAAATACTACAATCGGTCTGTCATGACTTTGTACGTGGGGTCTTCTTCCACGTTGACATCAATGATGGCCGCCGCATTCCTTAACAAGAGCGCACAGTCCGAACTCACATGCCGAAGCACCAGCTTCTTCCCCTGCAAGTGGTAACGCTCTGTGAGTTTATGGAGCGCATCGATAGCGGACATGTCCACAATTCGGCTTTCGGCAAAGTCTAAAACGACTTCGGAAGGATCCCCGTCGATATCAAACTTCTCATGAAAGGCTGTGATGGATCCAAAAAACAGCGGGCCATACAGAGCATAGTGCTTCACGCCGGCGGCGTCGATGAACTTTCGAGCCCGAATGCGCTTGGCATTGTCCCACGCAAAAACGAGGGCTGAGATAATGACGCCCACCAAGACCGCCAAGGCCAAATTGTGCAGCAATACCGTCAAACCGGTGACGACTACCATCACGAAGGTGTCGGAGGCGGGCATCTTTCGGAACGTTCGGAGGCTGGCCCACTCAAAAGTCCCGATGGCAACCATCACCATCACGCCTGTCAGGGCCGCCATAGGCAGTTTTTCAATAAGGCTAGAGCCGAACATGATAAAAACCAAAAGGAGAAGAGAAGCGGTGATTCCGGACAAGCGCGCTCGGGCTCCGGAGGAAATATTAATGAGGCTTTGGCCAATCATCGCGCAACCACCCATGCCCGAAAACAGCCCCGACAGAATGTTTGCGGTGCCCTGGGCCACCGCTTCTTTGTTGCCTCGACCGCGCGTTTGGGTCATTTCATCGACGATGTTCAATGTCAGCAAGGACTCAATCAAGCCTACCCCGGCCACAATGAGTGCGTAGGGAAATACGATGGTCAAGGTCTCCCATTCCCAAGGCACAGCAGGCAAATGAAACGGAGGAAACCCTCCCTCAATGGAGGCTATATCGCCGACGGTCTTCGTATCAATACCCAAGGCCAACACCACGCCAAAGATCACCAAGATGGCGACCAAAGAGGCGGGCAAGGCCCGTGTAAACTTGGGGAGGAGGTAGATAATAGCCATGGTCGCAAGCACCAATGCAAGGCTCAAAAACAAAGGGGCTCCCTGCAACCACTGTCCGGTATCGCCTTTGAATTGGCCCAACTGTGCCGTGAAGATGACCACCGCCAATCCGTTCACAAAGCCGTAGATCACGGGCTGCGGAACGAGCCGAATAAGCTTGCCCAAACGCGCAAGCCCTGCGAGGACTTGTAGGAGGCCCGCCAAAACGACCGCTGCAAAGACATATTCCACGCCGTGAGACGCGGCCAAGGTCACAATAACTACCGCTACCGCCCCAGTCGCTCCTGAAATCATCCCGGGTCGGCCTCCCAAAACAGAGGTCACAAAGCCCATCACAAAGGCCGCATACAATCCAGTGAGGGGGGAGAGCCCCGCCATCAAGGCAAAGGCCACCGCTTCTGGCACCAGGGCCAATGCCACGGTCAAGCCGGACAGAATTTCCTTCTGGATGGCCACGGGTTGTTCGAAGTCAAAAAGGCGGAGGGAGGGAAACGTGCGCATTCAGGAAACTTTCAGGATGGTAGCCTTTTCAGCCATACGACTGGGATAAAAAAAAGAAACCCGCCCAGTGGATGGACGGGTTTGCAGATTTAGGTGGCGGAAGAAGAGGGATTCGAACCCCCGGACCTGTTACAGTCAACGGTTTTCAAGACCGCCGCGATCGACCACTCTGCCATTCTTCCGCGGCAAAAGTACGTAACTTCGCCATTATGCAAAGAATGCTTGTTCTGGGAATTTTTCTTTTAGCCCAAAACCTGTGGGGACAGGGGGTTCGAGTGGGTGCCGATGTTCACCCCTACTGGAGTCCCGAAACAGGTCATTATCTGGAAATTACCTACAGTGTGGAGCCAAGCTCCCTGTACGCCGCATGGTCTGAGGAAGGTGCGCCAAAAATGACCTTGATCGCGGTGGTACGACGGGGTAATGAGGTGCTTTCGGCCGATAAAATGGCCGTAACCTGTCCGGAACAAGACGCAAATGCGGAAATTCTCTACCCCATTGTCCAGAATGCCTTTTTGGCCGCGGACACGGGGGATCTTCAGCTCACGGTGTTTTACGGGTTGGGCGACAGCCTTTCGGATACGTTGAACGGAAGCTTCTACCTCGCCCACCAAAAGGGGGTGCAACTCGCGGCCCTTCAGTGGAAAGAACCCCTTCAAGGCAAGCTGGGCCCTCGGGCGCAATTTGGCCAAGCGGTGTACGCCAATGATAGCGACAAAGTGTATTTCTACACGGAAGCTTACCGCCTCCCCAAGGGCCAGAAAGCCTTCTTCACGTACGAGGTGTATTCACTCGACACGGACCGCCCCATGGAAGGATATGGCGGGGTAATGCGCCTACCGAGCGCGGCTAGCGTTCAGCCTATTCAGGGAGGCATTCAGGTCACCGACCTGCCCACCGGCCAGTACGAACTGCGCTGCACCCTGAACGTCCAAGAGATGGACCGCGAACGCTATCCCCAACAGCGCCTCAAATTTTACCGCGTCAATCCCACGGAACTCGCCCGCTGGAACGAAGAAAGCCCCATAGACCCCCGCTGGATGGGCCAACTCGGAACGGGAGATTCACTACGCCACTGGATCAACGGCTTCTACCCCATTGCCAGCATTGCGGAGCGCCAGCAAATTGAACGCATGGGACCTGGCGTGAGCGATACCCTGCTATGGCGCTTTGCCCAGCGCTTCTGGGAGAGCCGCTACCCCGTCGATGCCTTAAACCACTACGTCGAATACAAGAACCTCCTTCGCATCGTGGATGGGCAGTACAGCAGCCGCGCCGTGCCCGGCTACGCCACGGACCGCGGACGCATCTTCTTGCAGTACGGCCCGCCGACCTTGACGGAAAAGCGCCCCTTTGAAACGGACGGCTACCCCTATGAGATTTGGCAGTACAACACCTTGGACGTGCCCAACTCCCCTTACCAGATCAACAAGATTTTTGTCTTTGTGAACTACGCTGTGGTGGGCCGGAACTACGAATTGCTGCATTCGGACGCCATCGGCGAAGTCTACAACAGCCGCTGGAAGGTGGCGCTCCAAAAGCGCTCCTACATCACGGAAGACATCGACGACACGGGCCAAACAGGCTTTGACAAATTCGGCAGCCGCATCTACAACAACATCATCCCGGGCGGAAAATGAGAACGGCCGTGGTCATCCTGAACTGGAACGGTGTGCACTGGCTCCAGAAATTCCTGCCTAGCGTGGTGGCCAATAGCCCCGATGCCACGGTGGTGGTCGCTGACAACGGCAGCCAGGACGACAGCGAGACCTACACCCGTTCCCAGCACCCCGAGGTACTTTGGCTGGGCATGGATGCCAACCGCGGCTATGCAGGGGGCTACAACACCGCTCTGAAGATGCTGCAGGACCGCCACCCCGAACTGGAGTATGCGGTCTTGATGAATTCGGACATTGAGCCCTTGGCCGGCTGGCTGGAGCCTCTGGTGACCTTTCTGGACGCCCACCCTTTGGCGGGTGCGATCCAGCCCAAATTGCTGGACTACGGGCATCCCGAACGCTTTGAATACGCCGGTGCGATGGGCGGCGGCATGGACCTTTGGGGCTACCCCTTTGCGCAGGGCCGCATATTTGACCACTGCGAAACGGATCAAGGCCAGTACGACCAACCGGCTTTCCCGGAGGTTTTTTGGGCGTCTGGCGCCTGCTTGATGGTCCGAATGTCCGCCTTCCTGCGTGCCGGCCAACTGGACACCCAGCTCTTCGCCCACATGGAGGAAATTGACCTCTGCTGGCGCATGTGGCGCGCGGGCTTCACCGTGCACGCTGCAGCGCCCTCCAAGGTTCTGCACGTCGGGGGAGGCACTTTGGGCGCCCTGTCTCCTCAAAAGACCTTTCTCAACTTCCGCAACAGCCTGTTGGTGGCCGTCAAGAACCTCCCTGCCCTTGCGGCCATGCGGGTGGTGGCGGCACGCTTGTTCCTGGACGGGGTTGCCGGCCTGCTCTTTCTCTGGCGTGGCCAGGGGGCGCATTGCTGGGCCATTGTTCGGGCCCATGGCCAGTTTTACCGCCTGTTTGCTCGATTTGCCTTCCGCCCGCAGCAGGATGCCAAAGGCTGGCCATCCGCCGGGGTCTACCGAGGCTCCATCGTTTGGCAGTACTACGCTCGCAAGAAAAAGCAGATTCCCCTTTCGTAGGGCTCAACCCGCACTTTTGGGGTGGTAGGTCAGCACGGTGTCGCGCAAGTGCACCTGCTCCAAATGCGTGTAGATCTCCGTGGTGGTGATGCTCTCGTGGCCTAGCAGGGCTTGAATGACCCGAATGTCCGCCCCATTCTGAATCAAATGCGTCGCAAAGGTGTGGCGCAAGGTGTGCGGCCCAATTTTCTTGGCAATTCCCGCCGTCTCGGCCAGGGCTTGCAAGCGTTTGAACACCCACACCCGGCTCAAGGCCTTGCCGCGCTGGTTGAGAAAGGCAAAGGATTCCTGGCCTTTTTGCACGGGGACATGCACCCGAACCTCGTCGATGTAGCGGTAGAGGGCGTCCAGGGCCGAGGCGTAAATGGGCACGATGCGCTCCTTGTTGCCCTTGCCCACGACCCGAATCAAGCCCTCCGCCCGGAAGACATCTTCGAGGCGCAGACCCACGAGTTCGGACACGCGCAACCCACAGGCATAGAGCACCTCCAGCATGGCTACGTCGCGTTCGCCTCCCGATTGGCTTCGATCGACCGCGGCCAACAGGGCATCCACTTCCTCGATCGTGAGGTATACGGGCAGCTTGCGGCCCAGCTGCGGCGCCTCAATGCCCTCCATGGGGTTGTCCTTGCGAACCTCCTCTTCCAGCAGGAAGGTGAAGAACATGCGCAGGCTGCTGCGCATGCGGGCTTGCGTTCGGGGGGATTTGCCGGCTTTGGCCTGGGCTTGAAGGAAATGGCGAAGGGCCTCTTGGGGCAAGCTAGTCGGGCGAAGGTCTTGCTCCTGGGCCCAGGTGCGGAGCTGCTCCAGGTCTTGATGGTAGGCTTTTAGGGTGTTGGCACTTCGGCCGCGCTCCAAACGCAGGTACTGAACAAACTGCTTGAGCGCGAGGGGCCAGTCCACGTTAGTGCATTTGGGCCGTTAGAAGCGCCTCCATGGCCAAACGGTAACCCTGCCACCCCAAGCCACTGATCGTCCCTTGCGTGTACGGAGCTAGGAGAGAAACGCGGCGGAACGCCTCACGCGCATAGGTATGGCTCAGATGCACCTCGATGACGGCCGCCTTCAAACCCGCCACGCAATCGCGCAAGGGAATGGACGAATGGGTCCAAGCGCCCGGATTGAGCACCACCCCCACCTCTGGGCCATCCACCTCCTGTAGGAAGCGAATGCAGGCCGCCTCATCGTTGAACTGAAGCGCCTCAAGCTCCACGCCTGGCCAGTGCTTTGCTAGCCAACCGGTCCAAACGGCCCATTGATCGCTCAAGGTCTGCGTTCCGTAGATCTCCGGTTGACGCGTTCCAAGCTGGTCCAAATTGATGCCGTGTACGACGTAGAGTTTCATAGGCTAAAGGTAGGCAATGGGACTCAGCCGCGCTTTTTGTGCAAACCGCCTCCCAGTAGCGCCTCCAGGAAGCCAAAGGCGTAGCCGCTCATCATGACGACGGTGCTTGCCACGGCGAGGAAGCCAATGTGGGGTGAACGGTACTGGCTACCCGCGAGGATGGACGGTACCATAAAGTAGCCGATGAAGACGATTGGAAGGGGAACTCCGGCAATCGCCCCTAAGAGAATAGAAAAAAAGGTTCCAAGCGTTAGGAAAACTGGGAAGAGGTGGGTCACCTTGAGTTGGCCGGGATGGCGCTGAGCGAGGGCCCATCGGGCGGCGCCAAATCGGCGGACCTGCTTGAAGAACTGAGGCAGGGTGCTCCGGCGCTTGTGCCAGACCACGGCCTCGGGGATCAGGCCAACTCGGTAGCCCGCCTGCTGGATGCGAATGCTGAGATCAATATCCTCGCCGGTCTTGAAATGGATGTCGTAGCCACCCACCGCGTCAAATACGGAGCGCTTCATGCCCATGTTGAAGCCGCGTGGGTAGTAGGTGGCGGTGCGTTTGGTTCCTCCGCGGATGCCGCCGGTGGTCCAAAAGCTGGTCATGCTGAAGCTGATGGCTTTTTGGAGCGGGCTGAAGTCTGCCGGCGCCGCATCGGGGCCTCCAAAGGCGTCCCAGTCGTGTGCCGCCAGGCCCTCTTCGACCTGCTGCAGGTAGTCTTTGGGCAGTAAGCAGTCGGAATCGAGGAAGATCAAGTACGCGCCTTGGGCATGGCGGGCCGCTAGGTTGCGCGCATCGGAAACGGGGAGGTAGTCCTCGTGTAGAAAGACGACTGGCAGGCCAGATGCGTGGGAGGCTGCCTCGACGGTGGCGCGCAAGCCGTCCTGGGGCGTGCCATCCGCCAAAAGAACTTCAAAGTCGCTCCGGTCGTAGGCCAGGGCAGCCGCGGATGCAATGAATTCTCGAACCTCCTCCGGCCGATCAAATGTGGGGGAAATGAGGCTGAACTTCAAGGATGCTTAGGACGCTGGGTTGATGTGCTCGCCGATGGAGTACTTGGGCTTCTTGCTGGATTGACGCACCATGAGTTCGGCCAGCAAGCCGGTCACAAACAGCTGGGTGCCCAAAATCATCGTCGTCAAGAAGATGAAGAACCAGGGGTCTTCGGTCACCAGGCCGGGGCGCATGCCCTGCGCCAAGCGGTAGAGTTTCAGTCCGCCCATGGCCGCCAAGGCGAGACCGGAAGCTAAGAACATGAGCACCCCCCAGGTGCCAAAAAAGTGCATGGGGCGTCGTTGAAAGCGGCTGACCATGGACAGGGTGACCAGGTCGAGCAAGCCGTTCACAAAGCGGTTCATGCCAAACTTGGTGCTGCCGTATTTGCGCGCTTGGTGCTGCACCACTTGCTCGCCAATCTTGCTGTAACCGGCCATTTTCGCCAGCACGGGCACGTAGCGGTGCATTTCGCCTTGAACCTCCACGGCTTGCGCTACTTCTAAACGGTAGGCCTTCAGGCCACAGTTAAAGTCGTGCAAGTAAATTCCGGACATCTTGCGCGCCGCCCAATTGAACAGTTTGGTGGGCAAGGTCTTGGACAAGGGGTCGTAGCGCTTCTTTTTCCAGCCGCTGATGAGGTCGTAGCCGTCTTCCCGAATGCCCTTCACCAATCCGGGGATTTCCTCGGGTGAATCTTGCAAATCGGCGTCCATCGTGATGACGATGTCGCCTTGGGCCTGTTGGAAGCCGACGTAGAGCGCGGCGGACTTGCCGTGGTTGCGGCGGAATCGGGTGCCGCGCACGGTGGGAAAGGTTTTTGCCAGTCCGGCAATGACTTCCCAGGAAGTATCGGTGGAACCGTCGTTGATGAAGAGCACCTCGTAGCTCAGACCTTCCGCCTTGCAAACGCGGTCGATCCAGGCGGTGAGTTCGGGGAGGGACTCCGCCTCGTTAAAGAGGGGTACGACGATAGAAAGGTCCAGCATGGGCTTAGTCAAATTCGGGGCGGTTTTTCTTAGTGA
>JALQUY010000279.1 GCA_023260615.1 Schleiferiaceae bacterium | reverse complement strand
TTGGAAGTCGAAGGTCTGGGCCGTCAGCGGCAACAAGCAGTCAACGCTGAGTGACGTCAGAGCATTAGGAATGAGCCACATGATCAAACTTGACGTGATTTCGGACCCGATTTGCCCGTGGTGCTATATCGGCAAAACCCACCTCGACCGCGCCTTATCGGAACGTCCTGACAATGGGTTCGTCATAGAATGGCACCCGTTCCAACTGAACCCGACAATGCCACCCGAAGGCATGGATCGCCGCGCATATCTCGAAACCAAATTCGGCGGCCCAGAGGGGGCTAAGCGGGCCTACGCCCCCGTGGTTCAGGCGGCGGCCAACGCGGGGCTTTCGATCAATTTTGATGGGATCAAGGCCACGCCCAACACGATCGACGCGCATCGGATGATCCACTGGGCGGGTCAGCAGGGATGCCAGACCGCAGTCGTGGCCAAGCTGTTTGAGGCATATTTCGTCAATGGCCAGAACATCGGCGACCACGAGGTCTTGGCCGATATTGCAGAGGCCTGCGGAATGGACCGACCCGAGGTCGCATCACGCCTCGACGGCGATCACGACCTTACCGCGACCCGCGCCCGCGATAGTCAAATTCGAAAGATGGGCGTGAGTTCAGTTCCAACTTTCGTGGTCCTGAACCAGCACGTGGTTTCGGGCGCGCAACCGCCCGAAACGTGGGTCTCAATCAT
>JALQUY010000278.1 GCA_023260615.1 Schleiferiaceae bacterium | reverse complement strand
CCCACTGCTTGGGGAAGGCCTTTAATACGGAAGAGCTTGTTACCAGCGCTGCGCGTCTTGCCGTCAGGTTGCTTCACGCTCACACTGATGGTGACTTCTTTACCAGAGATCTTGGTGATGTCCGCTGAGTATGTACCATTGCTTCCAGATACACCGGGGCCGCTCACAACGAGGTCTTTCGGAGCTACGCCAGGAACGGAGATTTCCAAGGGGTTATCCACGTTGCGGTACAATACGTTCATAGCTGTTGGAGAGATAACCACCATCGGAGGAGCTACGGTGTAAACCACGTCGTAGGTGTAGACATCCTCACTGCCTGGAAGCTGCATGGTACCGGTCAATTTCTTTTCACCGATACCAGAAGCGGGTAATTTCAATTTACCTACGCCATTTTCTACGGAAGAAGGGGTGATGCCACCGAAAGCAGGATTGCTCCCTGCGTTGTAGGCTGCCAAGAACACGTCGGCTTCATAGGTGCCACCTTGGGTTACAAATGTTCCGTTGGTAGGCATCACTACGGCGCGTACGGCGTCAAACTTGATAGTAGAAGCGTCAATGGTAGAGTATAGGTGCTCAACGGCTTTGGCTTCCATTCGACGAACACGTGATTGCAAATCGGTCAAGAAGGGAATGATACCTGCCAAAGGCAATTCGGAGAAGGTAGCCATCTCCCACGTCATCTTCTTGCCCTCTTGCTGAAC
>JALQUY010000277.1 GCA_023260615.1 Schleiferiaceae bacterium | reverse complement strand
TCACCGGCGCTGAAATTCACGGCAAAGGAAAGAGTATGACCAGCGCCACGCATAAGGGCATCACCATCATTAATTTCGGTATGGGTTCGCCCAACGCCGCTACAGTGATGGATTTATTGAGCGCCATCAGTCCGAAAGCCGTGTTATTCCTCGGAAAATGCGGGGGACTGAAAAAGAGAAACAACATCGGTGACCTTATCTTACCCATCGGTGCCATTCGTGGTGAGGGTACTTCGAATGATTACTTCCCTCCTGAAGTTCCGGCGATGCCGTCATTCGCCCTTCAAAAAGCAGTCAGTACTACTATTCGCGATCAAAAGGTGGACTACTGGACCGGAACGGTTTATACGACCAACCGCCGCGTGTGGGAGTTTGATTTGAAGTTCAAAAAGTATTTGAAAAAGATTCGCGCCTACGCCATTGATATGGAAACCGCCACCCTATTCACTGTGGGCTTCCATAATAAAATTCCTACCGGTGCACTGCTACTCGTAACGGATCAGCCCATGATTCCGGAAGGTGTAAAGACCATGGAAAAGGATGCGGTGAACTCCAAGTTGTTCGACCAGCGCCATGTGGAGATCGGCATTGCTTCACTCAAGCAGCTCATCAACAACGGGGAGACGATCAGGCACTTGGTGTTCTAAAGACCTATACCTACATGTAAGCCTATACTAAAGTGACTATCCGCAGGGTCCCAAGC
>JALQUY010000276.1 GCA_023260615.1 Schleiferiaceae bacterium | reverse complement strand
CCTGCACTAGTCCATAAGTTGTACTCATGATGCAGTTCATTCTCTTAAGTTCTAAACTCAAAAACTTCTTCTCTGAACCACTTTTAGATTTAATTTAGGTCCACTTCGGGGGGTTTGACGCTCGAGGGAGACTTCTTGAAAAGGCAAGAGTCAGGGAAGCCGGCCTTCTTGATTTTGTCTTCCAAGTCTTCAGTCAACCAGATTCTGTTTGGTTCAGCCAGCTTCGAGCGGCAGCTGTCCGCGATCTCGATGAAGTCTCTGGCAAATAATCTATACTCATTCATGCTGATGGACTTGCTCTTGTCGTAGTCATGAGTCTCGAAGAGAGCATCAATGGCTTTCTCAAACTCGTCAATCTTCATTAATGGTGTGATTTCGAGATTGAGCAACTTGGCGACGTTCATGTTACTAGTCTTGCCAAATGTTCGCCGAATTGTTGCGAAAGTCTCGGTCAAGGTCATCCTGAAGTTCTCGGTCAGATTAGGTGTGCTCTCAAAGTAAATTAGGTTTACGTTGTGTCCTAATTTTTTAACTTTTGTCTGCATTTTGTTCAGGAATGAAGTTTTTTTAACCTTAAGTTGATACACCTCTTCCAGAGACTCATCTTACTTTTTGGAGCTAAAGCACCAAGCTCTCTTTGCAACGTTGCAAAGGAACAAAATTAGGAAGAGAGGAGTCTACACAAGCAAGAAGAATACCGCAGCGA
>JALQUY010000275.1:418-707 GCA_023260615.1 Schleiferiaceae bacterium | reverse complement strand
GGTTCTACAATATCGTAAGAGTAAGTTTGATAAGTAAGGTCGCTAGAATTTCGCAAGGCATATATTGTAATTTCTAAAGGCTCAGACTTAACTGTGTTAACAAATATGGTGTACCAAAGTGTAACTAGTACAATAATCCGTAAACTATACACCACAGCTCAAGGCCAACCATGTACATTAAATATGCCAGTACAGGAGAAGCCAACAATAAAGTTAAATATTTTGTATTAATCATAGTGGTATATATATCATATTCCACTAGTAATGGCAATGGTCGGAGTGGTAGGAT
>JALQUY010000275.1:0-408 GCA_023260615.1 Schleiferiaceae bacterium | reverse complement strand
CAAATTTACTTTAACGTCACAGATAAAATATTCCAGTGTAAAGAAGGATGGATAATTCAGGCCTATTTTATAATGGTGCCCAAAGACGGAATCGAACCGCCAACCTACTGATTACAAATCAGTTGCTCTACCAATTGAGCTATTTGGGCTAAAAGAACCAACGATAAATTCCCCATACATCAATGAAGATGAAGAATCCATTTTGTATCATCATAGGTTTATCATTTAGTCGCCAGAATAACCAAGTCAAAGAAACATGACCAGCAAGGAAAACGAAAAAACCCCAGCGACTAAATTCTATGTTTGAAGAAAGTAAGGTAGCCGCCGATAAGAAACAGACGGTACCAAACCACTTCAAATATTCTATTTGTTTTAAACTCAAGCAGCCACCTCCCAGCCTGCCATAGC
>JALQUY010000274.1 GCA_023260615.1 Schleiferiaceae bacterium | reverse complement strand
AAAGGTCAACTGGCCGACATAAGGGTCGGTCATCAACTTGAACGCCAAGCCAGAGAACTTCTCAGCGTCGTCAGCTTTACGCGTTGTTTTGCTCTCGTCTTCAGCGATACCCTCAATAGGTGGCACTTCAACGGGTGAGGGCATGAGGTCAAGCACGGCGTCAAGCATGCGCTGAACACCCTTGTTCTTGAAGGCGGTTCCGCACAGCATCGGCTGGATTTCGCAAGCGAGGGTACGCAGGCGCAGGCCTTCTGTAATTTCCGCCTCACTCAAATCACCTGTTTCCAGGTACTTGTTCATCAAGTCTTCATTGGCTTCGGCGGCTGCCTCAACCATGTTCTCACGCCACTTGGCTGCTTCTGCAACCAATTCGGCGGGCACGTCGACGTATTCAAACTTCATGCCTTGAGACGCTTCGTCCCAAATGATGGCTTTGTTTTTAGCCAGATCGACAACGCCCTTGAAGTTTTCTTCAGCGCCGATTGGGATCACGATTGGCACAGGGTTGGCCTTCAAACGCAGGCGCATTTGATCAACCACCTTGAAGAAGTTGGCACCGGTACGGTCCATCTTGTTCACGAAGGCCAAACGGGGTACGCCGTACTTGTTTGCTTGGCGCCAGACAGTTTCAGACTGAGGCTGAACGCCACCCACCGCGCAGTAGACCATGCATGCGCCGTCCAACACGCGCATTGAGCGCTCAAC
>JALQUY010000273.1 GCA_023260615.1 Schleiferiaceae bacterium | reverse complement strand
ACAATTAGAGTAGTAAACGAATTTATGGCTAACCCAGAAAAATTAACAGACGTTTTTGTTATTACAAAAAAGTTCAATACTCCCTCTGAGTTTTCTCAGCACATTGAACGTAGAGCGGTACACACAAATTCTACTTGCATGGATATTCTATTAGAGTACTGTGTTAAAAATGATATCGAAATTGAGAGTGTAAACAAACTTCTTAGTTCTAGTCTGAAAGACAAATTAGAAGCTGAAGCTCAAGACTTAAACTTACTCAAGGTGAAGGCAAATAAACTACCTTTTTAATATGGAACCCTTTGAAGTTTATAAAGTGTACTTAGCTCTCAAGTTACACTTTACTACCAAGAGTTACGACATCACCAAAACTAAAGGTGCTGTTCGTGCAAAAAAAGAAACTTTCCTGAAACGAAAAGACTTAACATCTATTCGTAAGATGGCAAGGGACTTTAACCGATCTGAAATCATCGACATTCTTGTTGCTAACTTTGTCAGTGGTGACAAGTGGGGCGGCATATTTGATGCTGGTTTACTAGAAACACACAAAAAGTGGTTGACAAGTAAGCAAAGAATGTTGTATAATTTCGGTACAGACTTAGATAATATTCTATTTCGAATGGAAAAGGATGGAGTCAAGTCTGCGATATTTGAAGGAGGTCATCCTCTAATTTTTAGAATGATTATGGGACAAGATATTAACTTAGAAACAG
>JALQUY010000272.1 GCA_023260615.1 Schleiferiaceae bacterium | reverse complement strand
AGGAGTCAATGGAGGCGTTATGCACCCACAAGAAAAACAAAACCTGATAAAAAAAGCGGAAGCCAAGATTACTGTATGCCTTGGTGAGCTTCATGAATGCGAAGACAACTGCCTGATCGTGACCAACTCAGGCGGCAAGGCTCGCTATATGATAGGATACTCAGATAACTGGGAAGTCTTCGTCGAAAAGCTCGACCCGAAGACTTGTCCAGTGTAAAAGGCTGTACTTTTTAATATCTAGGGGTGCTTGCATGATTCCTATGGCAATGTGGAAACCCGTTGAGGGGGCTGAGTAAGCCATAACACAATAAGGTGCAAGAGCCGGTTCGCCGGTAGTGTGGTTAATCGTGGGTTCGACTCCCACACTCCTAGCTGTAAGGGGCTGTAGCTCAGTTGGTTAGAGCGGGGGACTCATAATCCCTTGGTCGCGGGTTCAAGTCCTGCCAGCCCTACTCGTCTCCCCAGAACCCTTCCCAGACTCCACGAGCGAAGTCTGGGTACATGAGGCAGACTAGCAGGAAAAGAAAAAGTATTATCATCACTCACTTCCTCAAAGCTGACTTGTTTTTATTGCTTTCCGGCTCCATGACGCTAGAGCTTAGCGTGTATATCTCTTTCAGCATAAGTCTATGATCCCTGTCGTCTTCGAACTTTTGCTTTACGGTCATCTTTTGATCTGGCGGCAAGTCTATTGATCTTCTTATTTCTGACTCGCTTATTGT
>JALQUY010000271.1 GCA_023260615.1 Schleiferiaceae bacterium | reverse complement strand
AATCGCCACGCCATACTCAGACAACTCGGCCGGCCTCGCCAGGCCGCTGAAGGAGAGGCTGCCATCGGAGTGGGCAACGATGTGCGCCTTGGTGCGATCGTGCTCATCAGCAAGCTCGCCAACAAGTTCCTCTACCGCGTCCTCCAAGGTGGCAATTCCCGCTGTGCCGCCGTACTCATCCAGCACAATTCCAAACTGCAAACCTTTGCCTCTTAGTTGCAGGATCAAGCGGTCCAGCGGCATAGTTTCCGGTACGCGCACCGGCTCCACCATGAGGGCCGTCACTGGAACGCTAGCGCGTCGCTCGAGCGGCACTGCCACTGCATGCTTGACGTGCGCCACACCCACGATGTCATCCGAGTCCTCACCCAAGATTGGAAATCTGGAGTGGCCAGTCTCTTTGGCCAGGCGAATTAGATCGGCAACCGTTTCGGTGCGGTCCAGCGAGTGCATCTTTGGTCTGGGAGTCATGATGTCGCTGGCCAGCAAATCTGTCATGCCCAGTGTCTTCTCAAGAAGTTTTGCCGTGTCGGTCTCGAGCGAGCCCAGCGTTGCTGACCTACGCACCAGCGCCGAGAGCTCCTGAGCACTTCGTGCTGCGGATAGCTCTTCCTTCGGCTCAATGCCGAAGCGCCTGACAAACCAGTTTCCGTTGTTGTTTAGTAAGACGATGATGGGGCGGAAGATAAACGTGAATCCAAGCTGGAAGCCTGCCACCAATTT
>JALQUY010000270.1 GCA_023260615.1 Schleiferiaceae bacterium | reverse complement strand
ACCTGACAGGAGAGTCCCGTGAGCTGGCGCAACAGCACGCCTCACTGGCCCTGGCCATCTCGCGGGGGGAAGGCTCAATTGAGGCACCCTGCGTGATTCTTTCAGGCGGGGAAACCAGCGTCACGGTACGAGGAAATGGCAAGGGCGGACGCAATGGCGAGTATCTACTGGCACTGGTGGATGCCCTCAAGGGTGCACCGGGAATTTATGCCCTTGCGGCAGATACCGACGGCATCGACGGTGCCGGAGACAATGCCGGAGCCGTTCTCAATCCCGACACCTGGCAGCGGGCCATTGACCGAGGCTGGGATGCCGCCACCGAACTCGACAACAATAACTGTTACCCGTTTTTTTCGGACCTCGGCGACCTGCTAATCACCGGCCCCACGCGGACAAACGTCAATGATTTCCGGGCCATTCTGATCTTGCCGCCAGCACGGCATGATTGATTCCCAGTGATACGCCGGGCCCTGAGTTACGTTAGACTTCCGGATTTTCACTGGAGGTGATGTAAATTATATTTGTATCATCAATGGCTTGCGTGGAGATAAATTTGGTGTGCGCGCAAGTGTGTTTTTGGTGTTATTTCGGGGCTAGGGCGGAAACGCTGTGTTGGTAGCATTGTTCATAAAACATACGCTTTGAACCAGTTCTTGTCTAATCCCTGAGACGACGGACTGCTCAGAGCTCAACCCTGTCGCCCATATCCGGCACAGAAGCTCTCC
>JALQUY010000026.1:13260-15595 GCA_023260615.1 Schleiferiaceae bacterium | reverse complement strand
GGAAGGCGCTCAAGTGCTCTGCTTGACGCGCAGCAGCTCAGAATCTGAAAAAATGGATGCTGCCCACCGCATCGCTTCCGTATTGGGCCTAGCCGGCTTAACTACGACGTTTGCGGGTTCGTATCCGGGCTGGGAGCCTGCCCCAGGGGGTGAATTGGCCAAACTCATGCGTCAGACCTATGTGGACCTCTTCCAGGAGGAACCCCACGTCAATGCGTGCCATGCAGGATTGGAATGCGGTATCATTGGCGAAAAATGTCCGGGCATGGAAATGATTTCGTTTGGCCCTAACATTCGCGGCGCACATAGCCCCGACGAGCGCGTGGAAATCGCCAGCGTTCAGAAGTCTTGGGACTATTATGTGGAGATTTTAAAGCGCTTCGGCGCCATGAACTAACGGCAAGAGAAGCGTGTTATGGACTCGATGATCAACCTTGCATGCGGAATACTTGCCTATGTGCTCATGGAGGGCGCAGCTTGGGCGGCTCATAAATACTTGATGCACGGACCGCTTTGGTTCCTGCACGCTGACCATCACAGCAAAGAGCCGGGATTTTTCGAAAAGAACGACTACTTCTTCCTGATTTTCGCCATCCCCAGTTGGTTGTGCATCATGCTGGGCATGATTTACCAAGTTTGGCCGGTGGTTTCCTTTGGCTTTGGCATTGCCGCTTACGGTTTGACCTATTTCTTGGTCCATGAACTGTTTATCCACCAGCGCTTCCGTTTCATGCGCAAAACCACCTCGCCCTATTGGGAGGCGGTGCGTTTGAAGCACAAAATGCACCACAAGACCTTGACCAAAGAGGGGGCAGATCATTTTGGGCTCCTCTGGGTGCCCAAGGAGTGGATTGCTGCACAACGCAAGAAGCAAGGCTGATGGAGTCTAGACTCTATCTGCTCATTGATGTCCTCGTTTTTCTGGGTCCCCTGACGCGTGCCTTTGAACCGCGCATTTTCTACATTGGAAAGTGGAAGCGCCTGCTTGCGGCCACTTTGGCCGTTTTCCTGCTCTTTCTTCCCTGGGATATCGCATTCACGGACGCCGGCGTCTGGGGATTTACGGAACGCTACCTCATTCCCTGGGATTTCTTTGGGCTGCCTTTAGAAGAGGTCCTCTTCTTTGTGGTCGTGCCCTGGGCCTGCTACTTCATATACGAGGTGCTCCAGCTCTTTTTTCCCTGGAAGGGTACCCAACGTTGGGTGTATACCCTGACGCTCTTTGCCGCATTGGGCTGTATCGGTTGGGCGATGAAGCATCCGAATCAAGCCTACACATTTTGGACCTTCTTGCTGCTTGGTGCAGGCCTGGGGCTGACTTTTGTGTGGAAACCTACGTGGCTTGCAGCCTTCTACCGTGCATGGGGCTTGGCACTTCTGCCTTTCTTCGCTGTAAATGGCCTGCTCACCGGTAGTTTCTTGGAAGAGCCCATCGTCTGGTACAACAACGCCGAAAATATGGGCATCCGAATGGGCACCATCCCCGTGGAGGACGCCTTCTACGGCATGCTCATGATGCTCCTTTACACCGCAGTCGTCCAATGGAAGAAGGTCCCGAAATCCTCCACTTAGACCGCCACGTCGTCGTGGTATCCAAGCGGGCGGGGCTCATGGTGGAACCCGACCGGTTGGGGCACCCCAATGTGCAAGAACTTCTCGAGGAAGAGCTCCAGTGCAACCTGTGGGTCGTCCATCGCCTGGATCGGCCGACCAGTGGGGTCCTGGTTTTGGCCAAAAACAAATTCGCCTGCACCGGCCTCATGCGCCAGTTTGAAGAGCGAACGGTCCAGAAGCGCTACACCTTTAAAACGACGGTGGAGCTCCCTGAAGGTCCCTGGACCTGGATCGACCAACTGGAAAAGCAACCCGAACATTTCCGATCGGTCGTTGTGGATGCGCCTCAAGGCAAACGTGCAGAACTTCGAGGCGAACGCATTGAAGCGTTCAAAGCTGTGGTAGAGCCTCAAACGGGCCGCTACCACCAAATCCGGATTCAGGCCAGCCACAGAGGGTACCCCATTTTAGGAGACACGTTTTACGGTGGAGCAGCATGGGAGCAGGAGGGTATAGCGCTGCATTCGGGCTATTTGGCCTTCCAACATCCTAAGACGGGGGAGACGCTCCAGTTTGAAGTGCCCGCACCCTTTTGAGCGGAAAGCGGTGAATATCCCGGAACCCGCTGTATTTTTGCCGCTCAAACCCGTTCTATGCTTACCCGACGCCACATCCGAATTAAAGTGATGCAAGCCCTCTTCGGTTTTTACCAAGGGGAATCCGAAGACAGTAGTCGCAGCCTCAAGGCGTTAAACGAAAGCATTTCCTCCATTTACATTCT
>JALQUY010000026.1:11495-13161 GCA_023260615.1 Schleiferiaceae bacterium | reverse complement strand
TCTGGAAGAGCGCTTGGATATTGAGAAGAACAAACAGTTTCCCGTGGAGGCCCGAATTTCGCGCATCCAAGCCTTGTTGAACATGCCCTTTATGCACGCTTTGGTGAGCGATACCGGTGTAGTTGCCGCTTGGGAGCAGCATAAAATTTTCTGGGGCGACAGGGTGGATCTTTTGCGTACTGCGTTTTTTGAATTTTGGAATGCCGAAATTCAATCCGGTTGGCTGGACGAGGCTACGGATTTGGAGGAGCAGGCGGCCATCCTATGGCTCAAGCGATTCTACCGTGAGGCGATGGCCAACAACGAGAATATACACAGCCATTATGAGGAAAGCAGCATGCACTGGGCGGATGACCTCGATGCAGCCCAAATGATGGCCGTTCAAACCTTGCAAAACGCGAAACGTGGCCAACCCTTGTTGGTCAAGCTCTTCAAAGACGATTCGGACGAGGCCTTTGGTCCGGCGCTATTCTTAAAGAGCGTTCGACAGCACCCTGATTGGGTAAAGCGCATCGAAAGCAAGGCCAACCAATGGGAGTACGAACGTTTGGCTCCCGTAGAGCGCTGCCTCTTGGACATAGCCTTGACCGAAATGGTCGATTTCCAGGAAGTGCCCGTGAAGGTGTCCATCAACGAAGCCATTGAATTGGCCAAGCAATACGGTTCAGAAAAGAGCCCCAGCTTCATCAACGGTCTCCTGGATGCCTTGGCCGCGGAATTAAAAACCGAAGGCCGCATCCAAAAAGTGGGAAGAGGCCTTATTGAGTAGTAATTTCAACCGCAAATTCAACGAATCCTATGACTAAATACCTAGCATTAGCCCTTGGTGTTGCTGTTTTGAGCGCATGCTCGGATGCATCATCCAAAATTAAAAGCGAAGAGGAGCGCATGGCTATCGAGGCAGCGACCTCCGCATCTTTGCCCGTCTTCAACTTTGAAAAGGAAAGCCATGATTTTGGCGCCATGAACGAAGGCGAGGTGGGTACGACGGAATTCAAATTCACCAACGAAGGCGAGGTTCCCTTGATCATCTCATCGGCTCAAGGCTCTTGCGGGTGTACGGTGCCCGAGTACTCCAACGATCCCATTGCCCCAGGCGAGGAGGGAACCATCACGGTCCGCTTCAACAGCCAAGGCAAGCCCGGCAACCAAACGAAGACGGTTACGCTTTCGGCCAACACCGTTCCCAACACCAAAGTATTGACCATCACCGCACAAGTAACTCCCAAAGCCCAGTAATATGACCTCATTTTTCCTTCAAGCTGAACCCGGTGGTTTAGCCAGCTTCCTCCCATTAATCGCAATCGTAGCGGTGATGTACTTCTTCTTTATCCGTCCACAGATGAAGAAGCAGAAGGAAGAAAATAAGTTTCGTGCGGCGCTCGTAAAGGGCATGAAGGTGGTCACCACCTCCGGCATTCACGGCAAGATCTTGGAAGTAGACGACAAGACTGTTTTGCTGGAATGCGAGAACTGCCGCTTGCGTTTTGAGCGCGCTGCAATCAGCAAGGACATGACGGCTGGCGTCAATCCCGAAGTCGCGAAGAAATAAGTCGGTTTAAATCCGGCTCAACTGCTGTTTGAGCATCTTAAGCTGGTCGGCGAGGACACCCTTGTCGTCCAGCTTTTTTGCTTCTGTCAAGAGCGCTTGGGCTTCCTTCTTTTT